>DAIPJX010000024.1:3336-15360 GCA_036770065.1 Planctomycetota bacterium | reverse complement strand
GGACCAGTTTTTTTACTTGGCGGCGCGGGTGTGCGGGGTGATTCACTCGGGCGTCAATTGCGCCAAATCCTCATGCAGCAATCGCGTGCCGGCAGTGAAAAACTGCACCATGATCTTGCGCCTGTCAACCGTCAACACCTTGCCCGATCCAAACTCGGGATGCCTGACCAAATCACCCGCCTTGAAACGGGACGAACGAGCCGAAACCTTCGCCTTCGGCTTCGCCAACGGAACAAACTCGTCCGGCAAATAATCAGGATTCGGATCAAAATCCCCTTCCAGCGAAAACTCGTCATCAATGCCGCCATCACCCCAGTCGTCCTCAAACTGAAACGACCGAACCCGCTCCTTCGGCTTCTTCCCAACCGGCGAAAACCCCGACCCGTATTCAAGCGAAACACTGTCGCCGCAATCAATATCCTCCAACGCGCCCGGCGGCAATTCGTCAAGAAACTGGCTCGGCTGACTGAAATCGACATTGCCGTGAATAAAACGACTCGTCGCATGCGTAATGTACGCGTGACGCTTCGCCCGCGTAATCCCGACATAAAACAACCGCCGCTCCTCCGCGAGCGCCTCGTCCGTCCGGCAATTCCTGTGCGGCAACAACCCCTCCTCCAACCCGGTCACAAACACATGATCAAACTCCAAGCCCTTCGCGCTGTGAAGCGTCATCAACGTAACCTTGTCCGCGTCGCCAGCCCAGCCGTCAACGTCCGCAACCAACGCCACATCCTCCAAAAACGCCGGAAGATCAACCGCCATCGCCGACCGAACCTCCTCCTCCGTCGCCTCCGGATCCGGCGCCGGCGCATTCTCAAGACGCAAACGGACAAACTCGCCCGCACGAGCCGTCAAACTATACAAATTCTCCAACCGCTCGTCCGACAACTCGTCCTTGTCCGCCGCCGCAAGCGTCGCCTCAATCAACCCCGACAACGAAAGAACCTCCTTCGCCGCGACATCCGCCCGCGAAACATCGACCGAAGCGAGACGGGCGCACCATTTCGCAAAATCGCAAATCTTCCGACCCGCCTTGAAACGCTCAGGAAAATCCGGCGCGGCCAAAAACGAAAACACCGGCATGCCCGCCGCTTCCGCCGCTTCCGCAATCTTTTCCAGACTCTTGCCGCCAACCCCGGGACGAAGCGTAATAATGCGCCGCAAACTCGACATGTCGCTTGGATTGACGCGAACCTTCAAATGCGCGATCAAATCCTTGATTTCGCGCCGTTCGTAAAAACGAACCCCGCCAATCAACTGGTACGGCACGCCCTCGCGCATCAACGACTCTTCAAGCGATCTCGACTGCGCATTGGTGCGATAAAAAACAGCCATCCCGCCAAGAGGAACCCCTTCCCTCCGCAAGGCGGAAAGGCGCTCGCCCACCCACATCGCCTCCATGCGGTCGGACTGCAACCGAATCACCGTCACCTTGTCGCCGCCCTCGCGGGCAGTGTACAAGTCCTTGGCGATACGGTGCGGATTGTGCTGAATCAGGTGATTCGCCGCTTCAAGAATGTATTTGGTCGAACGGTAATTCTCCTCCAGACGCACCACCCGCGCTCCCGGAAAATCCCGCTGGAAATCCATGATGTTCCGGTAATCCGCGCCGCGCCACGAATAAATCGATTGATCCGGATCGCCCGTCGCGTGAATGTTCGCCCGCGTCCCGGCAAGCGCCCGAAGCAACCGGTACTGCGCGTGGTTGGTGTCCTGATACTCGTCGACCAAAAGGTAGGGAAAACGGGAACGGTATTTCGCCAGCGTCTCCGGAGACGCGTCGAGAAGGCGCGCGGCGAGAACAAGGAGATCATCGAAATCAAGCGCGTTGTTCCGCCGCAACAACGCCTCGTACTCGGCATACACCGACGCGGTCGCTTCATCCTTCCACGAGGTCGGAGTGTATGCGTCCGGCGTGATGAAATCGGACTTCGCCTTGCTTATGGAAGAGAGCAGGGCGGACGGCTTGTGCGATTTGTCGTCCATGGACAACCGCTTCCGCGCCTGTTTGATCAACCCCTCCTGATCCGCCTGATCCATGATGGAAAAACGGTTGTCCCTGCCGTCGTTCAGGAGATGTATGTCGTTTCGAAGCATGCGCGCGCACACCGAATGGAATGTCCCCATCCACGCGGGCGCCTCGCCCACCAACCGCTCGACGCGCTCGCGCATCTCCCGCGCCGCCTTGTTCGTAAACGTCAGCGCAAGAATGCGCCACGGCTTGACGCCGCGACTAATCAGGCAGGCAATGCGGCGGGTGACGACGCGCGTCTTGCCCGAACCCGCGCCCGCCACCACAAGCATGGGACCGTCGCCGTGCGTGACCGCCTCGCGCTGGGCCGGAGTCAGATCGTTCAATAGTTCGGCCATGCGCTATTTCGCGCCCCCCTGGCGGTCCCGGCGGCCAATGCGATCGGCCAACAGCTCCGCCACCACCTCCAGCGCGCGCAAGTCCTCCTTCGACCAATGCCGGACCTCCTTGATGTTGCCGAACGCGACCATCCCGCCCAAACCGGCGACGGGCACGCGCAGAGGCACGCCAAGGAAAGATTTCAAATCGTATTCGCCGATGAACTGCTTCGCCGCCTGAAGCTCTTCCGGAATATTCTCGACGTCGTCGATAATCAAGGGATTTTCCTGCCCGCTCGCCTCGATAATCCACGACGCGGCCGGAGCGATGAAATCGTACTCGCCGGAAAAATCGCCCGTATTGATGCCGCGAAACGTGCCTAAACAGTGCATGGAATCGTCGCCGGTCAACTCCCAGTACGAAACGATGTCCGTATTCAAATTCCGCCCGAGAAGGCGAAGACTGCGGGCAATGCCATTCTCGTGATTGCGCAAAAGATATCGCGACACTTTCGCGAGAGCTTCCTCGACCCGCAGACGATGCGTCAGGTGCGCCTCCCTGTCCTTCAGGATGACGTCCTTCCTCCGTATGTCTTCGTCAAGCAGCGCCATGTCGCGCGAAAGATCCTCGTACATGGCGAAACGGAAATTATCCGGCGCCAGTTCCTCCCCGCCATGCGACAACACCGCGGAAAGCGTGCGGCCGGCCTTGGCCACCGGCTGAAAAACGAACTTCTCCATGAAAAATAAAATCAACAGGCCCGCCGTCATCGTGGCGATAAGGACAATGATTTGGAATGCGGACGAAACATGTCCGGCCGACTCGCCGGAAGCGGCAATAATCGGTTCCACCTCCACATGATACCGCCACAGCACGACCGACGCCAACGCGATCAACACCACCGCGGTCAGAGCGAACGTGATTGCCTTGATTTTCATGATGTCATCCTAGGTTAAATCAGCTGAAATCCGCACCGCCTGAGAAAAAATCGCCGCAAACGGAATGCCCGTCGCCGCCGCCGCCGCGCGGCAATCCTCGTACTCGGGCTGCCTGCGGATTATGTCGCCCGCCCGCCAGCCAAGCTTGACGCGGATTTTCCGGCCCTGAACCGTCACCGTACGAAAATCGCGCTGCAACACCAAACGCGACCGCTCGCCCACCCGCATGCCGAAAGTGGAAGACTCGCGCCAAATGCAATCCGCGACCAGCGGCGCGATGTCGGGAGACGCCAACACCGTCACCTCGTGTCCCGGGCGTCCCTTTTTCATGACCGCCGGCACGGCGTACGCGTCCAGCGCGCCGGCCAGAAAACACTGTTCGCACAAGTAGCCAATGCCCTCCGCCGTCATGTCGTCGACCGAAAACCTGAACTCGACGACGCGGTCGCTGTTCGGCGCGGACTTGTCCGGCAACAACGCGGCGATTTCCGCGGGAAGGAAGGCGTCGTCCGGCAAAACCTTGATCATCTCGCCGGACGGCTCCTCTTCGGTCGGCGCGATAATCGTGTTCGAGCGCTCCCTGCCGGGACGGGCCTCGGCCGGCTTGCCGACAATGACGCGAAGCAGGTTCGGCACATCGTCGAACTCGCGGTGACCCGCGCCGTAGCCGATGCGGGTAACGGTGATTTCGGGCGCGTTGCCGAATGAATCCGCCAAACCGGCGAGAATGGCCATCCCCGTCGGCGTGGCGCGCTCGCCCTCTCCGCCCGGACGCCATGGGACATTGCGGCTTTTCAATATCTCCAGCGTCGCCGGCGCGGGCACCGGGAAAATCCCGTGCTCGCACATAACCATGCCCGATCCGACCGACGGCGGAGACGCGGAAATCGAGTCGATCTCCAGCATCTCCATCGCAAGGCACGAACCGAGTACGTCAACCGCCGTGTCTATGCCGCTGATTTCGTGAAAATGAACCTGATCAACCGGCTGGCCATGCACCGCCGCCTCGGCATCCGCCAAAATACGGAAAATGCGGCCCGCCCGCTCCTTCGCCCGATCCGGTATGGACGGCGCGTCCAAAAGCGCAAGCAAATCGCCCAAATGCCTGTGCGGACCGGCCGAATCATGCGCGTGGGAATGATCGGATTCGTTGCCGTCATGATCGTGATGATCGTGACGATGGCGGTGGTGATGTTCGTGATCATGCGTATGCCCATGTTCATGATCGTGCGTGTGCTTGCCGCGGCGGGCGGCTTTGGAGGAATCGATAACGTCCACCAGCATGGCCGCGACGCCGCCGCGGGCGGTGCGTTCATTCTTCAGCGTGAAATCCTCCAGCGGAATCGCCTTGAGCTGGGCGGAAATCCTTTCCTTGTCCGCCCCCGCGTCGATAAGCGCGGCAAGCAGCATGTCTCCGGCCATGCCGAATTGACAATCAATATGCAGATGCATACATATCCTCCAGTATAGCGGTTATTTTCCCGGACTCCCGGGGAAAAGCCGCTCGACCGTTTGCGCAAACTCCCGAAAATACAACTCCAGATAATTCGGCCCGAACGCGGAAACGTGCGGCATCAAAATGACATTCGGGCACGACCGAATCGGCGAATCGGCCGGGAGAGGTTCCTGTTCAAACACGTCCAACCCGGCTCCCGCAACCCTCCCCTCGTGAAGCGCCCGCACCAGCGCCCGCTCGTCAATCGCGTTTCCCCTGCCGATATTATAAACAAAAGCGGTCCCCGGTAGAAGCGCCAGCCGTCTTTCATCCAGCACTTTTTCCGAACTCGCCTCTCCCGGCAAAACCATCACCACATGATCCGCTTCCGGCAAGACCGCGTCAAGGCGGGAAAGCGGCACAACCGCATCCTCTTTCCCAAACCACTCGGGCCGGTGGACATTGCTGCGGTTCACGCCAATCACCCGTACGCCGAAAGGCTTCAAAAGCACGCCGACCCATTTGCCTATATTGCCGAAGCCGACAATCACCGCCGTGCTCCCGCGAAGAGGACGCATGGTGCGCGATACCGCGCCGCGCGCCCACGGTTCGGCCGACTGCCGGTCGAGGCTCGCCTTGATGCCGCGGGAAAACGCCAGAATAAGCCCCACCGCCGTCTCCGCCATGTTCTCGCCGTGAAACGCGCCGAACGCGACCTCCAATCCGGGCTTCGACCGGACCTCGACCCAATCCTTGCCCGCCGCCGGCGTCGACAGCAACCGCAACTTCGGGGCCGAATCCAGCCATTCCTTCTTGAACCGGAACACGCTGGCCAAATCGGCCTCCGGCAATTGGCGCAGAAAATCGTCCTCGCTCTCCGCCAGCCGCCATTCAATCCCCGGAAACCGCCCGGCAAGCCAGGCGACATTTTCGGCCGATATGCCGGGGAGCGCCCGCGCATCCGGCAAAAACAACAATCCAATCGAGTGTTCAGCCATTGTTCGTCTCCATATCCGCTTCGTTCGGTTCCATGCCCAATTCCGCCGCCTGCATGCGGTAGTCCGCATACGCGGGATCGAGACGGACCGCCTGGCGGATAGCCTCCAGCGCGCCGGCCCTGTCCCCGCTGTTCGCCAAATCGTCGGCAAGCTCGGACCATGCGGCATCGTCCCACGGAGTCAGTTTGAGCAATTGCCGCAAATCCAGCGCCGCCGCGCCGGCATTGTCGTCCAGCCGCTGCAAATCGGCGCGAAAACGCAACAATCGGGCAACCCGCTCCCATTTGCGCCGGGGGATCGTGATGAGCATGCCGACCGAAGCCGCGGCCGAGCATGCCAGACCGCCGTAAAGCCATGTCATGCGTTCCGCGCCCGCCGACACGCCGCCCCATAACAAAAGAACCCCAAGCACAAACAGCGCCGGCGCAATCATGCCCCTGCCGAAACCCGACGGGCGCTTCATCGGTTCAAGAGCGTCGGGGAACGGCAACACGTTTTCCAGCAGCGAATTCACCCTGCCCAGCTCCTCCGTCCTGAACGCGCCGTCCGATTCGGCCCGCGCCAAATTGCGGAATTCGCGGTCCACCACGGCATTCACATACCGGACAAACAATATGCCCGCCAGCACAACGAAAACAACCAGACCGACAGAAAGCAATACATTCATGGACGAACCGCCTTCATCAACGATACAACAGGTAAAACGCCGAGAACGCCGCCAACGCGGCAATCGCAATCCTGAGCCAGACCGTCCACCGGTCCCGCCGAAGCATTCCGGTGCGGCGGCGAAGGCTGAACGGCCGCCCGGAATCGGCGTGCGGCGCGCTTGCCGGAATATTGGAACGAACCACGGTCCGGCCGCGACCGAACGGACCGGCCACCTGCCTGACCTGGCGGGCCAGGCCGGACAATTCGTCCGCATAGGGAATATGGAACGACTCCAGCCGGCTGTCCAGTTCTTCCGGATTGGCGGGACGGCGCTTTGGATCAATCTCCAACATGTCGTGAATCAGTCGCAAATACTTGCCCGAGAAATTTTCCTGTTCCTTCAGAGTGAACAACGGCATTGGATTGGTTTTCCGGGCGGCGAGGATTTCGTCGCGCGACTGGCCGGGAAAAGGAGGCGCGCCGAAAGAAATATGATAAAACGTCGCGCCAAGACTGTATACGTCCGTGCGCGCGTTCACCATGGCCGGATTGTCCAACTGTTCGGGCGCGGAGTACTCCGGGCCGCAACGGATAAAGCCCGGAACATCGCCCTCTCCGCCCTCCGCCACGCGCGGAACGCCGAGATTGGCGAGCTTGATCGTCCCCTGGCCGTCCAGAAGCAGATTGCCCGGGTTGATGTCGCCGTGATGAACGGCAACGCCCCAGGCATACTTGAGGGCGGATGTGGTCTGGCGCAGATAGCGAAGCAAACGGTTTTCCGAAAACTTCGTGCCGTCGCGCAGTTGGTCCGCCATGCTGCCGCCGGACAGGTATTCGTGCGCGAAATAATAAAAACCGTTGGATTCGCCGACATCAATGCCCTGAACGATATTCGGATGGTGGAAGCGCGACACCGCCTGCGCTTCCGCAATATAGGCGCGCACAAAAACCGAATCGGAGGCAAGACGGGGATGGAGAATCTTGAGCGCCACCTCGCGCTCCATAGCGCGTTGCATCGCGTGGTACGCAGTGGAAATGGTGCCGGCGCCGATGATGTCGATAATTTCGTATCCGTCGATAAGACGGCGGCGACGGCGCTCCTCCGCCTCGACAGCGCTCACCTGCCTCCAGTTGAGCAATCCCAGTTCGACCGCGGTCTCGCCGAACGAGGTCGGCGCGCCGCTCCCGGAACGCGACTTGACGACGCCGATATGGATTTCCGAAACATCGTCCGGCTTCAAAAGACCCATGTCGATAGCGACATGCCCCAAACGCTCGTCCATATGCGACAATGACGGCCCGTCCACCACAGCATCCTCCCGCGATCACCATGCCCGCGCGCCTCGAGCGAAACAAACAATGCCCAACGTTTTCGCCGCGTTGGGCATTGCTTCACCGCGAACGATTCGCCGTCTTTCAGGGCTTGAAGTCGATGTCCGCGCTTTTGCCCATGTCAACCAGGCGGTTGTAATAGTTTTCAAGCGCGGCGACAAGTTCAATCTGGCTCGGTTCAATGTGGTTCGACAAATCCTTCAGCACCGCCAGCGATTGATCGAGGCGCCCAATCGATTTGTAGCATTCGGCCAAATTGATGCCCGCCTCGGCCTTGATATCCGATTCCAGCGAATACGCGCGCCGGGCCGCATTAAGCCCGAGTTCGGGATTGCGGCGCGCCGGATGACCCTGATCCAGCGCGACCATGCCGAGAATCATCAGATCCTCGGCGGAATCCCGGCAGCCCTTGTACCAGTCGTCCAATAACGCGCGGATATCGGCGTCCTCGCCAACGCCCAGCTCGGTCAGGAGGCGATAGTGAATTTGATAGTACTGGCCGTTGGCCGGTTCGAGAGATTCGAGCGCGGCGAGACTCTTCATCATGGTCTCGACGTCCTGCGTCTCGAACGCGGCCTGAAGGCCCTCGCGCGCGTCGCGAACGGCCAGCGCATGCTCGGCATTGAGCGTTCCGTCCAGCACGCCCTGGATTCTGGACTCGAGATTGTCAAGCGGGTTGCCAATCCACACCAACGTCCCGCTCTTGTCGAACAGGAACGCGTGCGGAATGGTGTTGCGGTTGTCGGCGGCCATGTAATTGATGAACGACGCGCCTTCCTTGTCTATGAAGGAGGAATACTCCATCGGAACGTTCTCGAGGAACGGACGGACGTCCTCCTCGCTGTCGGGAGTGAAGGAAACGATTTTCAAGCCCTGATCCGCGTACTTCGCCTGAAGCCCGTTCAGAATCGGGATGCTGGTCACGCAGGGAGGGCAGGTGGTGGACCATACTTCGACCAAATACACCGTCTCGCCGTCGGACCTGGTCGGATCGGCCGGTTCGCCCGTCACCCACGTCTGGGCGGAAATCTCCGGCGCCTTGTCGCCAAGCTCCAACCCGAACGCCGGGGAAACGGCAAAAGCCAAAAGCATGGCAACCGCAAGCAACGATTTTTTCACAAAGGTCTCCTCTATCAGAAAAAAACAGGATCGTATTCCATGTCGCGCGGCCCACGCGGTCATTTGCGGAGAAGCTGGACATTTTCCGGCAAATCGAAATATTTTCCGACAATCCGCTCGTAAAAATCGTAGTTCCGCTGGAACAGCTTCTTGCCGCCGTCATACGCGGTCTGCAAATACGCCTCGTACACGCGACGCCAATTGGTGCGATCGTTCTGCTCCGTGAAGACAAGGCCCTTTTCCCTGCCTTCCTTCGACCGCTTGCGCCAGTCCCAGCGAACCGTCATGAACGCGGCGACAATCGTCTCCGACGTCATGATGTCCATGCCCGCGGCCGCCTTCGACGTGTCCCAGCGGAAATCCGCCAAAAGATACGTAAGCTGGCGCTCGCGAATGCGCCGGCGAATGAAACACGTCGGAATCGCCAGGCGGCCGTCCTCCGGTTTGCCGCGCGGATTCCACGAATAGGCGAGAACGCCGGCGGACGGAATGAGGACAATGGTCGGGCTGATGCGCAAATCGACCCGGCTCGCCTTCTTCTTGGACGCAACCAGCGTCTCCAGAAAAATGCGCGGATCCCGCCGCTCCATTTCCAGAACTTCGCCCGTTATCGCCATGCGGTCGTTGACCGCGTCCGTGTCGATCTGGAAATTGTCCCGGACCACAAGCGGCATGAAACGCTCCTTCAGGTTGGCGAGCAAACGGCCGATCTTGTGCAGCGCGTCGCACTCGCGCTGGATCAGGAACTCGGGCGTCGGACGGGGAAGCTCGCCGCTTTCGAAACGCTCCTCCGTTTCGGTGATCGTCTCCTGAAGCGTGGCGAGCGTCTCTTCCTTTATCTTGGCGGAAAGCTTGGTCAGCTTGGAAATCTCCACCTTGAACGCCTGGCGCTTTTGCCCAAGTTCGCTCTTGAGCGCCTTGAAGTTCTTCTGGCCGGAAAGCAGGCGATCTATCTGTTGATCCACCATGGCCGCCTCTTCCTCGAGCCCGTTCATGCGCTCGCCCAACGAGTCGAGCAACTCCTGAAGCAGGGTCGCCTGCGACCGCGAATTGATAAGCTTGCGCAGCGCCTTGTCCGCCTTCCAATTGGGCGAATTGCGCTCGTTTATCTCCAAATTCTCGTCCAGGGCGGGCGTGCACTCGGAATTCATGACGGCGGCGAGATACTCGTCGGCGTACAGAACGTTGGTAATCGACTTCCCGACGTCCATGTGGTGGACGACATCGTCGCGGCAGTCCTCCACAATGTGGCGCTTGACGTCCTCCTTCATCCACCACGGCTTGAAGCCAATGACGCCGTGGCGCAAAAACGCCCTGACCGCCGGCGGCATGTTCTCGTGATCGGGAAGATACTTGAGCGCCGTCTCGCCGTACACCTTCCAGAACTCGGCGATCAGCGTTTTTTCCATAAACGCCATTTCCTGCTTGATCCACCCCATCCGCTCGCCGAGATACGCGTCGTTGACGGCCAGCTCCTCCGTGTCGACCGACGCCTCGATATCGCTGTCGTCGTCGGCGCCGTCGTCGCTCTTCCCCCGGCCGAACATTCCGAGAACGCCGCCCTGCTTTTTTTCGCCCGCATCGGGCGCGGACGCAAGCTGCTCCTTGATCTGAACCCGGGCGGAACGGGCCTCCTCCTGAAGATACTCGAGCGCAAGATAATACACCCCGCCGCCCATCAACGGAATCGGATCGATATCCACGTCGATCAATTTTCCCGTCAACGGCTCGTCCCTGCTCAGCCGGAACGACTCGGCATACGCCGCCGGCAACGCTTCGCTGAACGATTGCGCGCAAATGGTCCATTGCGAAATCGCCATTTCCTCGGCTTCCCGCATATCGCGCGACGGCCTGGGGGGAGGGGGGGAATCGTTCCGTTTCGCCTCGGCGATTTTCTCGAGAAGCGCCTTCTTCTTCTCCTGCCGCTTTTCAATCATGCCAAGCGCCTGTTGCGCATTCGGAATCTTGTCCATCTCCCGATCCTGACGGGCCAATTCCGCCTTGACCGCATCGGCCATCTTCGGGCGACGGGCCATGAACGCTTCGCGCTCGGCCTTGAGATCGGCAAGGAAAGAATACAAAACAAGGCGGGCCTCAATCGCCTGGCGCAAATTCGCGTCCAGCGGAAACGCGCCGGGATCGAATTCGGGACCGGCCTGTATAGCGGTCTGCATAATCGCTTCCGGACCGGAACGAACGACAGAGCGCGAACCGCCGCCGCCGCCGCCCGAATCGTTGCCGCCGTTGGGCTGCGGCGAATCGTCCTCGTCGGGAGCGAACTCGCCGACAATGCCCGCTTCGACCGCCGCCTTGTTGGTGACAGCGGCTTGTCCCTCGCCCTCTCCCTCGCCGTTCTCCTCCTCAATCACGAAATCGGCGTCATCCGCGCCATCGCCGATTTCATCGTCGGAAATCTCCGGACGGGGGGGAAGGTTCGGCCTGGGCGGCGGCATAATGACGGACGCGGCTTTTTCCCCGGGGTCCGTCTCGGATTTTTCCCGTGCCGGCGCCGGTTCCGGCGCGGACTCGGGAGTCGGCAACGCCTGGATGGCGGAATCAATCGCGTTGCTGGTCGCCGGTTCCGGCGCGGGTTCGGGGGGCGACTCCTCCTCCGGCGCGGATTCGGGAATCTTGTCCGTTTGCCGGCTCTCGGCCAGCATGGCCGGGGCGGGTACTTCATCGCCGTCGACCGCCGCCTCCGCATCGTCGGAAACGACCATGGCCGATTGGGGAATGGAGGGGCTGGAAGCCATGGCGGCGACGGATTGTTCCGGCGGGACGGGGCGGGGCGTTGGCGTTTGATCGCCATGTTCTCCTGACTCCGCTTTTACTTCCGCCACGTCGCGCTCGGCATGAAATTCGAGGGTGAAGCTGCCTATCTGGATAACATCGCCGTCCTTCAATCGAACCGAGCGGTTCAGCCGCTTGCCATTAAGAAATGTGCCGTTGGAAGAATCAAGATCCTTAAGCCCGCATATGTTCTGGCGGGATAGAAAAACAGCGTGTTTGCGGCTCACGCTGGGCGCGGGCAAACAAATATCGCACTCCGTCGTTCGCCCGGCGAACAGGGGTTTGCCTTCGCTCATCGCATACACGCGACAGCCATTCCGATCATTTATATATAACTCGGCCATGCCCACCTCGCCGCACATCCGCTCTCATGGACCACTCGCATTCGCGAAAGGTCCTTCCCATTGAACC
>DAIPJX010000024.1:0-3236 GCA_036770065.1 Planctomycetota bacterium | reverse complement strand
TTATAGTATAATGCATTATGAGCAACTATACCAAGAGAAATTCTCCCCTCTCCACCCCATCCCGTCCAAGCGTTTCTCTTGACAACCCGTCCGAACACGCGCACAATACGGTATCCGAACAGGGTTGAGAAAAGAAAATCCCCCAACCATGGGAATGTCGCTGTCACGTCCGGCTGGACGACCAAGCCATCCGTGACAACTATTGGGAGGCATATGAGCGAGTTACCGGAAAACACCACGCAAACCGATCCCAAACGTTGGCGACGCCTGTTTGAATATGTCCTCGTGCGCATCGCGGTAACGGTTTTTTCGTTCGTGCCCATGAGCGCCGTCTCGTGGGTCGGCTCGCGGATAGGCGATCTGCTCAGGCGCATCGACCGAAGACACCGCGAACGCGCCTATGCGCAAGTCAAAGACCGACTCGGACTGGAAGGGCCGGACGCGGACCGCTTCGTTCGGGACAACTTCCGCAACTACGGCAAAATTATGGTCGAATTCTCGAAACTCTCAAAAATGCAACCCGGGGATATCGACAAGCATACCGAGTACGGAACCATAAAAAACCACCTCCACGACCTGCTGGCGGAAGGGAACGGCATTATCATAATTACCCCCCATTTCGGCAACTGGGAATGGTCCAGCTCGACCTCGCGCTCGCTTGGACTGACAGGCGGAGCGGTGGCGCGCCCGCTCGACAACCTGCGCGTCAACGAACTCGTCAGGACCATACGGGAACGAAACGGATTCCGAATCCTCGATAAAACGGGAGCAATCCGGAAAGCTCTGGGTATTTTGAAAAAAAAAGGGGCGGTCGGCGTTCTGATCGATCAGGACGGCGGACGCGGCGGCGTCATGTCCCCCTTTCTGGGCAAGCCGGCCAGCACCATGACCTTTCCCGTCGACCTCGCCCTCAGAACCGGCGCGCCCATGGTGGTCGTGGGATGCATGCGCCGTGAAAACGGTTCGAAACGTTTCGTCCTGACCCATCGTTCCGAACCGTTCCGCGTCAATCCCGACGCGGACAGGGATGAGGAAATACGGCGCATGATCGATGAACTCAACGCCGAAACAAGCCGGATCATCATGCAAGCCCCCGAGCAATGGCTCTGGGTGCATCGGCGCTGGAAAACCACGACAGGTTCCTGAACATGGCTTTTAAAAGCTTCTACCTCGCCGCCGGCATTGTCTCGACCGTCGCCATCCCCTTTTATGCCGGCGCGACCGGCGCGCACCATCTCCCAGCCGGACCCTGCATCGTCGCCGCCAACCATTCCAGCTTCCTCGACGGCCCGCTTCTGGCGCTTGCCTACGCCAAGGCGAGACTGCGGCCTCTGCACATGATCGCGTACGACGAACCGTTCAACCACTGGCTCATGGGATGGATCCTCCGTTCCGGCGGCGCGATCCCGTTCACACGCGGCAACCGGGAAAGCCAGGGACAAATGCTCAAAACCGCAAGCGACTGGCTCGCCGCCGGCGAAGCCGTGGGCATCTTCCCCGAAGGCCACATCAACCAGCAACCGATCCTGAACCGTCCGCGCTCCGGCGTGGCGCTGTTGGCGCTGGAAACGGGAGCGCCGATTATTCCCGCCGCCATCATCGGCTCGTCCGAAACGCTGCCGCTCGGGTCGAATCGCCCGCGCGCCCTGCGAAACATCCGAATCCGCTTCGGCCCGGAGGTGCCGCTCATGCACAAGGAAACGGAGTATCCGCACTTGACCAAACCGGAACGGCGGCGCATGGCGAACAACCTCGGCTATCGCATCATGACCGCCATCGGCCTTCTCTCCGGAAGGCAAACCCGGGACGAACAGCCCGACGCCGTTCGGGCGACGGATTGACCGCATGCTGGAAAACGAACTGCTCGCTTCGCTTCGCCCCCTGTTCAACCGCAACGACCCCTCCGTCCTGACCGGAAGCGGCCCGGACGATTGCGCCCACCTGCGCGCGGACGGCAGGAATCTGGCCGTGTCCGTCGACGCGTTCGCCGAAGGAAGCCACTTTACCGAACATGACGCGCCGGAAGACATCGCCCGCAAATGCATGGGCGCGTCGCTGTCCGATCTGGCCGCGTCCGGATGCCGCGCGCGCTGGGTCGCCGTCTCGCTTTCGCTGCGGCCGGGGCTTCCGGAAAACTGGAGCGGACGCTTTGCCCGCGCGCTCGCGGCGGCGGCGGACAGCCATGACGCGACTATCGTCGGCGGAGACACCATCGCTTCCAAAAACGGCATTGCAATATCAGTGACGGTGATCGGCGAACCGCTCCCCGGCGGGCCGCTCCTGCGTTCGGGCGCGCGGCCGGGAGACATCCTCGCCGTGACCGGAACGCTGGGCGGCTCGATTCTCGGCAAACACCTGCGGCCCGAACCGCGCCTCCGGGAAATCGCGTTTCTCATGGACGCATGCCGCCGTAACGGAACGGCCGTCTCCGCCGCCATGGATATTTCCGACGGCCTGGCGCTCGATTCGACCCGCTTGTGCAAGGAAAGCGGCGTCGGCGCCGTTATCGAGGCGGCGCTTGTGCCGCTGTCGCCGGACGCGCTGGCGCTCGCGCGCGAAGACGGGCGCTCGGGTCTGGACCATGCGCTGTCCGACGGCGAGGATTTTGAACTGCTGGTTGCGCTTCCGCCTCCGGCATGGAAGGCGCTGTCCCGGTCCGCGTATCCGGCGCAGCTCGCGCCGTTCGTCCGCATCGGCATGATTCAGGCGGGCGGGGAAATTGTTGTGAACACCGAAAACGGCGGGGCGGTTCCGCTTCGTCCACAAGGATATCAACACCAATGGTAGAAAAACACCGCACAACCGACTCGCCCGACGAAACCCGGCGCATGGCGGAATTGATCGGAAAACGCTGCGCCGGCGGCGAAATCATCCTGCTCTACGGCGACCTCGGGTCGGGAAAAACCTGTTTCACCCAGGGACTCGCCGTCGGGCTGGGCGTTCCCGCCGAGACGCGGGTGACCAGCCCGACCTTCACCCTGCACGGCGAATATCCGGGACGATTGGTCTTGAACCATTTGGACCTGTACCGCCTGGAAGACCCGGCGGCGCTGGAAGGGCTGGGCCTGGATGAAATGTTTGCCGACAAGGGCGCGGTGACTGTGGTGGAATGGCCGGAGATCATGGGGCCGTTTTCCGGCGACCGTCTGGACGTGCGGATAACCGATCGGGGTGACGGAAAACGCCTTTTCGCCATGCAGGCGTGGGGTGAAAAATCGGCGCCGTTGATTCAAGGC
>DAIPJX010000023.1:0-15465 GCA_036770065.1 Planctomycetota bacterium | reverse complement strand
GTCTTTTTCGTCGATTATCCCTGCCAGCGCATACGCGGCGGCGAATTTCATTTCGTCGTTGATGTCTTTCGCGCGCACGTCGAACGCTCCCCGGAAAATCCCCGGAAACGCGAGAACGTTGTTCACCTGATTCGGGAAATCGCTTCTGCCGGTGGCGACCACGGCGGCGCCGCCCGCCTTTGCTTCATCGGGGAAAATTTCCGGCGTCGGATTGGCGCAGGCAAAAACGATTGCGTCCCTGGCCATTGTTTTCACCATATCCGCCGTCACCACATTCGGCACGGAAACGCCGATAAAGATGTCGGCCCCGACCAGCATATCGGCAAGGCTTCCCTTCGCCTGTTTGCGGTTGGTCACGAGGGCAATCGCATCCATCGCCGGGTTCATTCCTTCCGCGCGGCCTTCATGCACGGCGCCGTATTGATCGCAGAGGGTTATGTTCGCAAACCCATAACTCAGCATCAATTTGCAGATGGATGTCGCGGCGGCGCCGGCGCCGCTGAACACGACCTTGACGTCCTCCTTTTTCTTTCCGACAACCCGGAGCGCGTTTATCAGGCCGGCGAGGACGACGACGGCGGTGCCGTGCTGATCGTCGTGGAAAATCGGAATATCGCATTTTTCCTTCAATTTGCGTTCGATTTCAAAACAGCGCGGCGCCGCTATGTCTTCCAGATTGACGCCGCCGAACGATCCGGAAATCAAATAGATCGTCTCGACTATCGTATCGACGTCCTTCGACTTGATGCACATGGGAAATGCGTCGACATCCCCGAACGCCTTGAACAGCACGCATTTTCCCTCCATCACCGGCATGCTCGCCTCCGGTCCGATATCGCCAAGGCCGAGCACGGCGCTGCCGTCCGAAATGACCAGGCACATATTCCACCGGCGGGTCAGATCGTAGCCTTTGTTGACGTCTTTCGCGATTTCAAGACACGGTTGGGCCACGCCGGGCGTATAGGCAAGCGAAAGATCGTTTTTATCCTTGGTGGGGACTGTGGCGACAACCTCGATCTTGCCTTTCCATTCGTAGTGTTTTTTCAACGACTCTTGCGCATAGTCCATGTCATCTACTCCTTTTCAAACGGGAACCTGCATCCCAGGCCCAACTCGTCGCGAATGGCGAGTATTTCTTTCTGCACCGCTTCATTGATCGGAACGCCCTTGTCCTTCCGTTCCAACCATGTCAAATACTCTTTTTCGCCGGCGGTGTAAATGCGTTCCTGTCCCGGAGCCTTCGCGGACGCGCGCAACGCGCGCAAGATATCGCCGGTCGTTTTTTTGAATTGTTCGGTTCCCAAAAACGCTTCCGGAGATACAACCAGGAAGAAATGACCGAGATGGCACGGCTTCCATTTTCCGTTATCCTTGTCGCTCAGCGCTTTCAGAAAGCTTCCCGCCTGAAGCGCGGCGGACAGCACCTCGACCACCGTCGCATATCCGTAGCCCTTGTATCCTCCCATCTCTTCGCCGATGCCGCCCAGGGGCGCGAGCGCGGCTTGCCCGCTGTTCAAATCGGACAGGATTTGTTCCGAATCCGTTTTCGCCGTGCCGTCCCTGCCTATCACCATGCCGGATGGGGTTGGTTGTCCGGCGCGGGCGTAATATTCAATCCGCCCGCGTTGGGTGATGGAGGTCGCGCAGTCCAGCATGAAGGGGAATTCTTCGTCGGTCGGAAAGCCAACCGTCAGGGGATTTGTGCCAAGCATGTTTTCGACCCCGAAGGTCGGAGCTATGGACGGGCGCGCGTTGGTTCCGGTAATGCCTATCATATTTTGTTTCGTAGCCATTGTGGCCCAATAGCCGGCGATGCCGTAATGGGTGGAATTCCGGACGGCGATCATCGACAGGCCGCATTGCTTCGCCTTGTCGATGGCCATTTCCATTGCCGCATGGCTTGCCGCCATGCCCATGCCGTCGTTGGCGTCCAGCACCGCCGTTGTCGGCGTTTCGCGGATGACATCGATTTTCGTCACCGGCTTTTGAATTCCGGCGACGATGCGATCAATATAAATCGGCTTGAACCGGTTGCATCCATGGCTTTCAATGCCCCGCCGGTCGCTTTCCAACAGCACATCGGAACAAATGATCGCGTCTTTCCTCGGCACACCGTACCCTACAAACGCATCGACAAGGAATGCGTCCATCACATCCCACGGAACAACAGGTCTCGCATCGGTCATGTTTTATTCCTCTCCGTCTTCATCCGCCCACCCCTTGGCGCGTTCGACCGCGCGTCGCCAATATCGAATCGACTTGGCGCGCCGGTTCTCGTCCATGGCGGGAACGTATTCCCGATCAAGCTGCCACGCGGTTCGGATTTCGTCGAGGCTGCCCCATACATTGACCGCCAGCCCCGCCAGATACGCCGCGCCCAAAGCGGTTGTCTCGCGGACCACCGGCCGCCGGACGGCGCGGTTCAGCATGTCCGCCTGGAATTGCATCAAAAAACCGTCGCGGCTGGCTCCGCCATCGACTTTGAGTTCGGTCATGGACAGTCCAATGTCGCGCTCCATCGCTTCGACCAAGTCAAGCGATTGAAAGGCTATCGATTCCTGGGCGGCGCGGATAAGGTGTTCGCGCCGCGTTCCCCGAGTGACGCCGACGATGCATCCGCGCGCGTACATATCCCAATGCGGCGCTCCCAGCCCGGCGAAGGCGGGAACCAGATACACTCCGCCGGTATCGGACACTTTGCCCGCGTAGTATTCCGAATCACTGCTTTCGGCGAAAAAGCGCATCCCGTCGCGCAACCATTGGATGACCGCGCCCGCAACGAACACACTGCCTTCAAGCGCGTATTGCACCTGTCCGTTCGGCGCGGCGGCAATGGTTGTCAGCAGACCGTTTTGGCTGGCGACCGGCTTGTCGCCCGTATTCATGAGAAGAAAACAACCGGTTCCGTATGTATTTTTCGCCTGGCCTTTTCCGAAACAGCATTGCCCGAACAACGCCGCCTGTTGATCGCCGGCGGCGCCGGCGATGGGAATTTCCACTCCCTGAATATTGGCCGTGCCGTACATTTGGCTGGACGGCCGGACTTCCGGGAGCATTTCCCCGGGGATGTCCAGCGCCGCGAGCAGTGTTTCATCCCAGTCCAGCGTGTGGATATTGTAGAGCATGGTGCGGCTGGCGTTGGTGTAGTCGGTGACGTGGACGCGACCGTTGGTCAATTTCCAAATCAGCCACGAATCGACCGTGCCGAACAGGATTTCGCCTTTTTCGGCGCGTTCGCGCGCGCCATCCACCCGGTCCAGGATCCAGCGGATTTTGGTGCCGGAAAAATAGGCGTCCGGCACCAATCCGGTCACGGAACGAATATGCTCCGACAAACCTTCTTCAACCAGGCGGTCGACGATCGGAGCGGTTCGCCGGCACTGCCAGACGATGGCGTTGTAAATCGGCCTTCCGGTTTCCTTGTCCCAAAGAATGGTTGTTTCGCGCTGGTTGGTGATGCCGATGGCGGCGATGTCGGAAATTTTGATATCGGTCTGCGCTATCAGTTCCATCATGACCGAGTATTGCGATGAATAAATCTCCAGCGGATCGTGTTCGACCCAGCCTTCGTGCGGATAGAGCTGCGTAAATTCCTTTTGCGTCGCGCCGACGATTTTTTGCGCATCGTCGAAAAGAATGGCGCGCGAACTGGTTGTCCCTTGATCCAGCGCAAGAACATATCGAGCCATGGCATTCTCCGGGAAAACGATGGTGCTTTTTTACTTCTCCCTGGCGCTCAGAAAATAATCATTCACGAAATGCAGGAACCATGCGATTGCCAGCAAATCAGCCGAACCGCCCGGACTGATACGCTGTTCGATGCATCGTTCGTCCAGCGCGGTTGCATATGGGATTGCCGCTTCCGGTTCGGAGCCGGAAGCGCTCCGCAAAAAGTCCCGCGCATCCTTTTGCACGGCGCGAAGCGCCGCTTCGCCCGCACGCGCGACGATATTGGTATCGTCCACATGCGCGACAAGGTGGAGAAGCGCCATAACCCCGGCGTCATTCGCGGAACAACCGCGCGAAAGCGCGTCCCGCAGCGCCGGATACCCGTACTCCCGCACCGACGGATATCCCGCGGCCGCTTCGCCCCGAACGCCTTGCATGCCGTGGGCGGCAAAGGCGCGTTCACCGTGCGTTGCGCAACCGTCCCGCCGCAATTCGCGAGGCGTCTCGGAGGCGATGACTCCGCATACGGCAAGGAGCCTTTCGGGCACAAGCGCTTCCGCCCCGCCCCGCGCGTATTGATATCCCGCGCCCGCGCACAGAATGCCCATGGAAAAAACCAGTCCCTTGTGCGTGTTCACGCCGCTTGTGGCGGCGAGCATTCGTTCTTCCGCCTCCATGCCGGAAAAACGGAGCCTTGGGAGCATTGTTGCCGGATCGCTCTCAAACCGCCGTCCCTGAAGCGCCATATGGCGAAAATACGGCGTCAGCACAACCGACGAATCGACAAAGGTGAACAAATCCATGTCCCTGTGCGAACCGGCGTTGTTCCGGTCCACCAGGCCCGGCTTTGGCGTTGTGTTGACTTCGTACAAAAGCGCTTTTGTCGCCATGGCGGCGATGGTGTCGGCGAAATCGTTTTCGAAATATTCGCGAATCAGCGATGCTGTGCGGCGGGACAGTTCTTCGGCTGGATGGGCGCGGCTTCGCGCGCATTCCCATACCGGTTTTCCGCAGATAATGCACTGGCGTTCTTCTCTACCCGCATCGTTTCCGCGCACGCCGGCGCCGTCTGTTCCGATGATGTCGATATCGAACAGCCTACCGAGCGAGTGGCTGTCTTCCACCGCCATTGCGAGTCTTTTTACCTCTTCCTGCCCGCCGTCCACCGAGGCGACCCATTCGAACCCGGCAGGGCTTTTCGTTTCTTCTTCATGGACAACGGTTTTCCCTGCCCGCCGGAGTTGATTCCGCATGGCCTGCGTACCGACGCGGAATGCCTGTTCGGCCAGCGGATAGGCTTTATATTCGCCGGGGATGTTCAGTGTAAAGGAAACAAGCGGCAGCGCATGGCGCTGTATCAGGTCGCGTTGCCTGTCCCTGCGCCTGTCACGCGCCGCGAGCACTTCTTCAAGCGCCACGGGCCGGCAACCGCGAACGTCATTTTCAAACAATCCGCACATAAGAGACCGACAATTAATAATGAATAATGAACAATGAACTGCACTCAATTAATAATGGATCAATGAAAACAGCAGCACAGGCTTGTAATTATTAATTAATTCATTAGTGCATTCATTGTTCATTATTCATTATTAATTGTTAATTGCCGGTTTTTCTTCGTTGGAACAGCCATGCGACCAAGACAAAGAACAGCGGGACGAAGAAAATCCCCAGGAACGTATTTGTCACCATGCCACCGACAATGCCGATGCCGATGGCATTTTGTGCGCCCGAACCGGCGCCGTTCGACATCGCCAGCGGCAGTACGCCCAGAATGAACGTCAACACCGTCATCATAATCGGCCTGAAGCGCAAACGGCATGCCTCCATCGTCGCGTCAACAATGGCCCTGCCTTCTTTTTCATGCAATTCCTTGGCGAATTCGACAATGAGAATCGCGTTCTTGGCGGCGAGGCCGATGATGGTCAGGAAACCGACCTGGAAATAAACATCGTTCGACAAACCGTACACCAGCGCCCCGAATTCCACACCAAGAATGCCGATGGGGATAACGAGTAAAATAACCAGCGGCACCGTCCAGCTTTCATACAGCGCGGCCAGGAACAGGAAAATGGCAACCAACGACAATGCGTACAACGCGGTGGTTTGCGAACCGGCCTGCTTTTCCTGGAAAGACAGTCCGGTCCATTTCAACCCGATGTCCGGATTGATGGATTGCATGATTTCCTCGCACGCGTCCATCGCCTGGCCCGTGGAGATGCCCGGCGCAGGCTCGCCCATGATTTGCGCCGACGGCAGTCCTTCATAGCGTTCCAGTCGGGGAGAACCGTATATCCACCGGCGTTTGATCAGCGACCCGAACGGCACCATGCGGCCCGCCTGGTTGCGAATGTACCATTTGTCGAAATCTTCCGGCAACATGCGGGCGCGCGCTTCGCCCTGCATGTAGACTTTCTTGATTCTGCCTTTGTCCATGAAATCGTTGATATATCCGCCGCCCCATCCTTTCTGCAGCATATCGTGGATATCGGTCAAGGCGACGCCGTAGGAAAAGGCCATTGCCTGATCGACTTCGATCTGGTATTGCGGCGTGTCCTCCTTGCCGTTGGGGCGGACCATTTGCAGACGATCCGCGTATTGGGGTCCGTTTGCGAACGCAAGGAACGTATTCCTCGCGTTCATTAATTCGGCGTGGCCAACGCCGCCCTTGTCCTGCAATTGCAGGTCGAAACCGGTGGCGAAGCCAAGCTCCATCACCGCCGGCGGAACAATGGGATAAATGTTGGCGTCACGAATGCCGGCCAGGCTCTGCGCCGCGCGCATCTGAAGCGCGTGCACGGAGCGATCGCGCATAACGCTTTCCTCGCCGGACACCCAGTTCTTGAGGCGGGCGTACCATCCCGGCTTGGCGCGGTCGTCCCAGTCTTTCAACCGGACGAATGATAGCGCGGAGTTTTGCCCCTGGCCGGAAAAGCTGAAACCGCAGACGTAAAACACCGCTTCCACCGTATCAGTTTCCTGGGTGCGAAAATATTCGTCGACCTGTTTCATGACGTTTTTCGTGCGGTCCATCGCCGCCCCCGGAGGCAGTTGCACTTCCACCAGCATGATGCCCTGGTCCTCATCCGGCAGGAAGGAACTTGGAATATGCCGGAACGCGACCAGCATGGCGAAGACAATCAGGCCGTACATGAGCAGGAAGCGCGTCCAGCGCGCGATCATGTGGCCGACGATGCTTTCATACGCGTTGACGCATTTGGCGAACCAGCGGTTGTACCAGCCGAAAAATCCGGTATTTTTTTCTCCGCCCTCGAAATCCTTCTTGCGAAGCAGGGTTGCGCAGAGCGCGGGCGTCAGAACGATCGCCACAACAATGGACAAGGTCATCGCGGCGGAAATGGTAATGGAGAACTGGCGATAGATAACGCCGGTCGAACCGCCGAAGAACGCCATGGGCAGGAACACCGCGACCAGCACCAGCGCCGTGCCGACGAGAGCGCCCGTCAACTGGTCCATTGATTTTTCCGCGGCTTCCTTCGGTTCCATGCCTTCTTCGCGGATCAGTCGTTCCACGTTTTCCACCACCACGATCGCGTCGTCGACGAGCATGCCGATTGCGAGCACCATGCCGAGCATGGTCATGGTGTTGATGGTGAAGCCAAACCCGGCCAGGACGGCGAAAGTCGCGAGCAGCACCACCGGGACGGCGATGGAGGGGATGAGCGTCGTGCGGAAATTCTGCAAAAACAGGTACAGGATCAGTACGACGAGGATGATCGCTTCAATCAGGGTCTTCACCACTTCGGTGATGGAGATGGACACAAACGGCGTGGTGTCGTAGGGGAAGACGAAATCCAGCCCCGGGGGAAAGAACGGGCGCTGTTCCTCCAGAAAGCTTTTGACGTTGTCGGCCGTGTTGAGCGCGTTCGCCGCCGTCGCCAGCTTGACGCCCATGCCCGCCGCCGGCAAGCCGTTGTAGCGCGCCTCCGTGGCGTATGATTCCTGTCCCAGTTCGACCCGCGCGATATCGCGCATTCTGAGGGAGGAGCCGTCCTGGTTGACGCGGATGAAGATGTTTTCGAACTCTTCCACCGTTTGCAGTTGGGATTGGGCGATGACCGTCGCGTTCAATTGTTGCCCGATCGTTTGCGGCGTTCCGCCGAGTTGTCCGGAGGAGACCTGCATGTTTTGCCGCAGGATCACCGCTTCGATGTCGGACAGGGTCAGGCGATAATTCGACAGCTTCACCGGATCGACCCAAATGCGCATTGCCCGGCTTGCTCCGAAGACTTGCACTTCGCCCACGCCGGTCAGGCGTGCCATTGCATCCTTGAGATAGGTGTTCACATAGTCGGCGATGTCGGATTCGTTCATGCTGCCGTCGCGGGAGATGAACCCGGCGACCAGAAGGAAGGTGGAGGTGGACTTCGACACTTCCAGCCCCTGCCTCTGCACTTCCTGCGGCAATTGCGGAGTCGCAAGCGAAAGTTTGTTTTGCACCTGCACTTGCGCGATATCGGGGTCGGTGCCGGCGGCGAAGGTCAGGGTCAGGCTCATATTGCCCGCGGACTGGCTTTCCGAGGTCATGTACAGCATGTTGTCGATGCCGTTCATGTTTTGTTCGATAACCTGAGTGACGGTGTTGGACAGCGTTTCCGCCGACGCGCCGGGATAGGTTGCGCTGATGACGACTTCGGGGAGCGCGATATCGGGGTATTGCGCGATCGGCAATTGGGAAATCGAAATCGCCCCCGCCAGCATCATGACGATGGAAACAACCCAGGCAAAAATAGGGCGGTTGATGAAAAATCGTGCCATTATATTTTTCCTACAGTGTATTTGTTCGTAAATCCTCAGTCCCTGACGACGGCCTTGACTGTGGGCGGCGGATTGCCGGGAATGATTCGGATTCGCTGGGTGCCTTCAACCACCAGTTGTTCATTGCCCGAGAGGCCGTCACCGATGAGCCACTTGTCATCGATAGTGCGGATGGTGGTGACGTAACGCTTTTCAACCGTGCTGTCCTGATTGACGATAAAAACATACGCGCTGCCGTCGGCTTCGCGGTGGAGCGCGGTTTGCGGGACGGTAACGGCGCCCTGTTTTTGCGCCACATCCAGCATGGCGACCACATACATGCCGGGGAGCAGCAGGTGTTCCGGATTGGGGAATTCGGCGCGCAAGCTGATGGACCCGGTTGTCTGGTCGACGGTCACGTCGGCGAACAGCAGTTTGCCGATATGGTTGTAGGTTGTGCCGTTGTCCAGCATCAGCCGCACTTCGGCGTAGCTTTTTCCGGTGTTTTGCAGAATGCCCGCCTGCATGTCGCTTTGCAGGTTGAGCATCCACGATACGGGTTGCGCGACGTCGACGTAAATGGGATCAAGCTGTTGCACCACGGCCAGCGGTTCGGCCTGGCTTGCAGTGACCAGCGCTCCCTGGGTTACGTTTGATTTTCCGATTCGACCGCTGATGGGGGATTCGACCTGGGCGTATTCGAGGTTGATTTTCGCCAACCGCACTTCCGCTTCGGCGATGCCGATTTCGGCGCGTGCCTGCGTGCTGGCTGCGGCGACTTCATCGTATTCCTGCTGGTTGACGGCGCGGGCCTGAATAAGCTGTTCGTAGCGGGCGAACTTGGCGTCGGCCAGGGTGACGTTGGCGCGCGCTTTTTCCAGATTCGCGACGGCGCGGTTGTATTCCGCCTCGTACATGGCCGGATCGATTTGATACAACGGCTGGCGTTCATTCACATCGCTGCCTTCGCTGAACAGGCGGCTGACGATAATGCCGTTCACCTGCGGCCTGACTTCGGCAATCAGGTACGGCGTGACCCGGCCGTTCAATTCCTGGGTAATCACCACCTCTTCCGGCTTGAGCTGCACCACGGTGACCTCGGGAACACTCGCCTGCCTCGTCGATGCCTGGTTGTCCGCGCCGCCGGGCCGAAGAAGCAACCAGCCGGCCAGCGCCACGCACACGATAATGATGGAATACGCAATACCCTTTTTCATCGCTTCACCTCGCTATGGAAATCAGTTGTTTACACTCGTGCATATTGCCCTTGAACAAAAACGCGGCGTCAACCGACGCCGGAAGCAGATAAGGAAAGTATACGGAAAATACGGGCTATCGTCCAAGAAACATTCGCTTCAATCATCCGAATATGCAAAAACCTCCGGTCCCCCGGAGGTTTTATCGGCCATCCCGCAACCGCAGCCCGCTGGCCGGGTGGATGTCGGGGAGGGCGAGAATTTTTTGGACTGTTTTTTCAACATCGTATTCGACCCGGCGGTAGGTGACGCTTTTGCCGTCAAAGAGCAGGTAGCAGCTTTTTGAATTGCGGTCCCGTGGTTGTCCCACCGAGCCGACATTGATTATCGCCCGCCGACCGTCGTCGATTATATAGCGGTTGTCAATGGAGGAAAGCATGAGAAATGATTCGTTTTGCTCTTCCAGAATGCCCGGAAAGTGGGTATGCCCGACGAATGCGATATGCTGGCTCATGGCGGAGAATATATCGGACATTTTGGCCGGATCCATTTCCGGATCCGAGGGGAGGACATATTCGGTAATTGGTTGGCGTGGCGAACCGTGCATTGCTTCGAAGCCATCGCCTTCAAACATCGGATCGAGATTGGACAGCCAAGCCCACCGCCTCGTCACTTCGGGATCGTCGTTCTGTTCGGATGGTTCGAGAACGCGCCGATGGTATTCGACCGATTTTTTGGCGATCGGGTTGAAGCCTTCGGCGTCGAAAAGTACGGCATAATCATGATTGCCGCACAAGTTCACCGTGCATGCGGCGTCGACCAGATCGATGCACGCCGCCGGGTCGGGACCATACCCGACCGTATCGCCAAGATTATAAATCGTCCTGACGTCCTGACTACGGATATCGTCGATAACCGCAGTCAGCGCTTCGAGGTTCGCGTGAACGTCGGAAATGATGGCGACAGGCTCTTTGACATCGGGCATTTGGTCGTATTTCCTGGTGGTTGTCGATCAAACAGCCTTGACTTCCTTGATTTCCGGCACATCTTCCATCAATTTGGCTTCGACGCCCATTTTCATGGTTTGCGCGGCGTGGGGACAACCGACACAGGCACCCTGCAAGGCGACCGTCACAATACCGTTTTCTTCATCAACCGAAACCAACTGTATATCACCGCCATGGCCTTGCAGCATCAGGCGGATGCCTTCGATGGATTGTTCGATTTTTTCCTTCATTGTATTTCTCCTTTCTTTCTATTGCAGTTACAGGCCCGCGTCCTTTCGGAGCGCGTCCGCTTTTTTCGTGCATTCCCAAGTGAAGTCCGGATCATTCCTGCCGAAATGGCCAAGCGCCGCCGTCTTGGTGTAGCGGGGCTTCAACAAATCAAGATCGCGGATAATCGCGGCGGGGCGCAAGTCGAAGTGCTTGTTGACCAGATCCTCGATTTTGTCGTTGTCGATTTTATTGGTGTTGAAGGTGTTGACGTTGACGGACAGCGGTCTCGACACGCCGATGGCGTAGGAGACCTGGACTTCGCATTCGTCGGCGAGGCCGGCCGCGACCACGTTTTTGGCGACCCAGCGGGCGGCGTATGCTGCCGAGCGGTCGACTTTGGACGGGTCTTTGCCCGAGAAGGCGCCGCCGCCGTGACGTCCGCGTCCGCCGTAGGTGTCGACGATGATTTTACGCCCGGTCAAGCCGCAATCGCCGTGTGGTCCGCCGATGACGAAACGCCCGGTCGGATTGACGTGGTAGATTGTATCTTTGTCGAGATATTCGGACGGAATGGTTTTTTTCGCCACTTCGACCATATCGGAGAAGATGCGATCGCTTGTCGCGTCTTCGTCGTGCTGGGTTGAGATGAGGACGGTGTGCACACGGACGGGTTTTTTCCCGTCGTATTCGACCACCACCTGGCTTTTGGCGTCGGGGCGGAGATAGGGAATTTTTCCCGATTCGCGCGCTTCGGTGACGGCCCGCATCAGTTGATGGGAAAGCGAAATCGGCAGCGGCATCAATTCCGGCGTTTCGTTGACGGCGTATCCGAACATCATGCCCTGGTCGCCGGCGCCCTGCTCTTCGGACAACGTTTCCTTGACGCCCATGGCGATATCGCCGGACTGTTTGTCGAGCGCGACCATGACGGCGCAGGTTTTATAATCGAATCCATAGGCGGCGTCGGTATAGCCTATTTCCCGGATTGTACCCCTGACAATCGCCTGAAAATCGATTTGCGCGTTCGAGGTGATTTCACCGGCGAGAACGCACAGGCCGGTGGAGACCATCGTTTCGCACGCGACCCGCGAGTTGGGGTCTTGGGCGAGCATGGCATCGAGCACCGCATCGGAAATGTGGTCGGCTACCTTGTCGGGATGTCCTTTGGACACGCTTTCGGAGGCAAAATATGCATGGCGGCTCATGGTACCATCCTCTCGTGGAAAAATTCCTCAATATACTGCAAGAAATCACACCCGGCAATTATCCGGACGGGATAAAAAACGACAATACGATATGCCTTGTCACCGAGACAATCGCCTTATACTATGTAGAGGAGCGGTCCGGCGCAAGTCAAATAATCCTTTGGAGGCGAGTCATGCTGTACTCCGCATCACGGCGCACTGATATGCCGGCGTTTTACCCGGATGAATTGGTCGAAAAAGTAATCCGTTCACGCAAACTGGACGGGATTGTCATGTGGACCAAGGATATCCGCAACCTCATTCAACACAATGGGTTGTCAAATATCATAACCACAGTTCCAACGCTTGTCCACTACACGGTGACAGGTTTGGCCGGGAGTGCTTGGGAACCGGGGGTTCCAGCTTTGGCTGTTCAGTTGCCGGCACTCGGGGAACTTGCCGAACGGCTTCCACGGGGCGCTCTTCAATGGCGGTTCGATCCAATTATCCCCGACGCTGGTTGTATCGAACGATTCAGGCGGGTGAAGGAGCAATTGGAACAGGCGCTGCTGTATGAGCTTGAAAGCGTGACGGTCAGTTTTCCCGATCCGTATCGTCACGCGGTCGTGCGGACCAAAAAGGCGGGTCTGGATTGGCCAGCCGTTTCGCTCACGGAAAAGAAAGCCGTTCTCGCCGAACTGGCGGACGTTTTCCGCCCGTTCGAAGAGCCGTTGGCGTTATGTTGCGAGCCGGGGCTTCTTTCCGTTCCCGGCGTTCGTCAAGCGCGGTGCATTGACGGCGCGTTGTTTTCCCGGCTGTACGGTCTGGATACGGGCGCGTTGAAAAAAGACGCGGGCCAACGCGCCGCGTGCGGTTGCATGCAATCGACCGATATTGGTTCGTATTCCATGGAATGCCGACACGGGTGCGCGTATTGCTATGCCGGACGGGCAGAGTAATGGAAAAGGGGTTGCCTTGCCCGAATCGCTGGATGCGGAGCTTATAACCGGCGACAGATTGTTTGCAAATGTGACGACATCAACCTCAATCAGGGTTTTTCGGCAACAAGCCCGCATCCTCATTATTCCGCTATCATGCCGGCAACCGCTCCAGAATCCATTTCGCCACTTCCTGACCGAGAAGGCCATGGCTTTCGGCGGAAAGATGGATGCCGTCGGCCGGATCGGAATGAACGAAATCGGCCGCGAACATGACCGGCAGCCCCGAGCGTTTCGACATGTCGTAAAACGCCTGGCGCAGATGCTGGGACCTTTCCCGCCCGCCTTTGAAGGTGCCGCCGAAATTCGCCTGCACTTCCCAAATAGCGGGCGGGCAAATCGCCAGCACCGCGGGCGGCTTGCCGTTTCCGGGACCGTACATTGGGTTGTTGGCGATTGTCGCGACCATTTCCACTCCCGCCGCAATATCGACGGCGGGCACGCTGAAGCGTTTTTTCAAATCATTGGTGCCGAGAAACACGATCGCCAGATCCAGCGGCTTGTGGCTTTCGAGCAAAGCGCCGAACGTCTTGATTCCGTTCCGTTCGACCCACGGCAACGACAGCGGGTCGTCATGCACGGTTGTCCGGCCGCCCAGGCCTTCTTCGACAATGCGGTAGTTTGTCCGGAGGAGCTTGGACAATACGCCGGGCCAGCGCACGTTTGACGGCCAGCGCGCGCCGTTTCCCGCCGGCACCGATCCCCAGGTGTTGGAGTCGCCGTAGCAGAGAATTACTTTTTTCGGTTGTTCCTCATTGTCCGCGAATGCGCTCATTCGATTCGTTTTCCCGTTCTGTTTCCATGCGGTTTTTACTGGATGGTGTAAATGGTAATGCCGTCCGCCGATCCGACCTGCGAGAAGGCGGTGCCGGAAATGAGCGCTATTTTGTCGCCCTTTTGCACCCAGCCGTTTTCGAGCAGCAATTTCGACGCGGCCGCGCCCATTTCCTCCAGGTTGGAAACGCTTGGGCTGTACACCGGCGTCACGCCCCAATACAAATGCAATCGGCGCATGGCTTCGTGATGCGGCGTCATCGCGATAATCGGGACAAACGGCCTTGATTTCGACATGAACAGCGCGGTGCCGCCGGTTTGGGTCGCCGCCACGACCGCTTTCAAATCCAAATCCTGGACCAGGCGGAGCGCGGCGTGCCCGAGCGCGTCCTGCATGGGGTTTTCCGTCGAGACGGAAACACGCCAATCCCATGGCGGCCGGTATTGTTTCAAATACCGTTCCGTCTCGGTCGCGATGGACGACATCATGGCGACGACGCCGACGGGGTCGACGCCCGCGGCGGTCTCGCCCGAGAGCATAACGGCATCGGCGCCGTCGACGATCGCGTTGGCGACGTCGGACACTTCCGCCCTGGTCGGCAACGCGTTTGTGGTCATGGATTCAAGCATTTGCGTGGCGGTGATGACGTATCTGTCATTGGCGTTCGCCAGCCGGATCAGGCGTTTTTGCAGCATGGGTACGCACGGCAGGGGCATTTCAATGCCCAAATCCCCGCGTGCCACCATAATCCCGTCGGCCGATTTAACGATGGACTCGATGGAATCGATCGCTTCCGGTTTTTCTATTTTCGCAATCACCCGTGCCTGGCACTGCGCCTTGGCCAGCGCCGCGCGGACGGGCAGCATGTCCTCCGCTTTCCGGACAAAGGACAGGGCGATAAAATCCACGCCTTCATCTATCCCGACCTGCAAATCCAGCAGATCCTTTTCCGTCACCGACGGCGAGGATACGTTGACTCCGGGCAGATTCATGCCTTTGTTGTTTTTCAGCACGCCTCCGCGCACAACGCGGGCGCGGATTTCGACGCCGACCACGCCCAGCACTTCCAGTTCAAGCGCACCGTCGTCGAGGAGAATGCGTTCGCCCGTCTTGACGTCTCCGGGCAGCGCCTTGTACTGGCTCTGGAATTTTTCCGCCGTTCCCAGCACTTCTTCCGTGGTGATGACGACTTCTTTTCCGGCGGTCAGGGTCACGCCGCCGTTTTCCATCAGTCCGACCCGGATTTTAGGCCCGCACAAATCCTGTAAAATCGCCACCTCGCGACCCAGTTGTTTGGACGCCTGCCGGATGGCGGCAATGGTTTGCCGGTGGGTGGCATGGGTGCCGTGAGAGAAATTCAGCCGGAATACATTGACTCCCGCCTGCATGAGCTTGATCAGCATGTCCAGCGAACTTGACGCCGGGCCGATTGTTGCGACGATTTTTGTAAACCGCATGGCCGACTCCTTTATTCAACCGATATTCATTCGGTCATATCCACAGCATTTCGACGAGGCCGTGGACAGAACCCGCCCGTCATTGCTTTCATCCCGCCCCCCAAAAAAAGCGCATGGCGTCGTTCTCTGTCCCGCGCCTGTTCCCGGGAACGTTATTATATGCATTATCACCCTTCGACCAAAGGGAATTCCCACTCTCAAAAAACAGCCC
>DAIPJX010000217.1:0-4195 GCA_036770065.1 Planctomycetota bacterium | reverse complement strand
CCGCCACACGGGCAGCCGCGAAAAGATATGTCAATATTGCCGTACAGACCGTCCAAGTCAAGAAAATTCTTCCCCGGAAGCCCGCAAAATCGCTTTTTCCGAATACAGTTGACGACTCCCGCTTATAGTTGCCTATAATTGGCTGTACTCAAAGGAGAATGACCGTCTCTCCGACAAAGAAAAACGTCTGAATTTTTTGTAACACCGTCGTTCTCGCCGCAACTGAACAAAGGAAAGCGGGTTCGTCCTTCGAAACGGAGATTGTCATGAAAAAAATCCTGACGCTGGTTATCCTGCTCTTCCTGGCCGGGATTGGAATATTCATGTATCATGCCAACACCCGGGCCGCCGACCGCGCCGGGGATACAGCGAGCGAACGCGTCACCGTGCCGGTCGAACGCGGCGACATCACCGTCACCGTCTCCGCCACCGGCAGGGTCGAACCGGAGCGTTCCGTCGAAATCAAAAGCAAGGCGTCGGGCGAAGTGGTCGAAATCTTCGCCGACATTTCCGATCACGTCACCCAGGGCCAGATGCTGTTCAGACTCGATCCGACCGACGAAGAGCGCTCCGTCGCCAAACTGACCGCCAATCTCGAAATGTCGAAAGCCAAACTCGAACAGGTCAAGTTCGGCGTCGCCGCGGCCGAAGCCAAACTCGCCGCCGACACCTCCCGGGCCGACGCCGATCTCAAATCGGCCGAAGCCGAAAACGTGGAATATGCCGCGCGCCTGCGCCGTTCAGAGCAGCTTTTCGACCAAAACGTCATCAGCCGCGAAGAACTGGACACCGCCGTCACCAAGGCCGTTCAGACCGAATCGGCCTACGCGAACGCACGCGTCAAACAGGACGATCTGAAAGTCCAGGCGCTCGAACTCGAAAAAACCAGACAGGAGATCCGCGTCGCCGAAGCGCAAGTCGACAACGACACCGTCGCCCTCGACGACGCCAAACAGCGCTTGATTGAAACGGAAGTGTTCAGCCCCATCGACGGCGTCGTCGCCGAACGGAACATTCAGGAAGGGTACATAGTCGCCTCGGGCGTCTCGAACGTCGGCGGCGGGACCACCGCCATGCGGCTTATCGATCTTTCCCGCGTCTACGCCATAGCCGCCGTCGACGAGGCGGACATCTCGGGCATAGCGCCCGGCGTCAAGGCGGTCGTCACCGCCGACGCCTACAAGGGCATGGAATTTTCCGGCCGTGTCGTTCGCGTCGCCGCCACCGGACTCGTCGAGTCGAACGTCGTCACCTTCGACGTCAAGGTCGAGGTGGAAGGCCCGAGAAAACAGCTCCTGAAGCCCGAAATGACGACAAACGTCACGTTTCTCGTAAGCGATCAAAAAGACGCGTTGTTCGTTCCCGCCGGCGCCATCGTGCGCCGCGCCGTTGAACAGAAGACATCGAACGGCGGCGAATCGGTCGACTATACCCGCCGCCAATCCTACGTCACGGTGATCGCGCCCGGCGGCGCGGAAGAGGAGCGCCCCGTCAAGACCGGCATAACGGACGGCTTCCGCGTGGAAATCGTCTCCGGACTCGCCGAAGGCGAAGTCGTTCTCGTGGCGCAGGACAGCCAGGGCAAATGGACCGGCTCCGCCGGCCGTCGCCCCCGCATGCGCATGTAAGGATACCCGAATGACCGTTCCCGTTATCGATGCGCGAAAACTGCGCAAGACATACCGCATAGGCGGACAGGAGATTCGCGCGCTGGACGGCGTCGATGTTCTCGTCCAGCCCGGCGAAATGGTCGCCATCACCGGCGCGTCCGGCAGCGGCAAATCGACTCTGATGCAGGTTCTGGGGTGCCTCGACCATCCCGACAGCGGCGAATACTATCTGGACGGCGAGGAAGCCGCCGCCCTGTCGGGCGATCGCCTGGCCGCGATACGGAACCGGAAAATAGGCTTTGTGTTTCAGGGCTTTCACCTTCTTCCCAAAATTTCGGCGCTCGAAAACGTTGAACTGCCGCTCATGTACGCGGGCGTACGCGACCCCCGTCCCGCCGCCATGCGGGCGCTTGAGAAAGTCGGCCTTCAGGACAGGATGAACAACGAATCCAATCAGCTTTCCGGCGGCCAGCGCCAGCGCGTCGCGGTTGCGCGCGCGCTCGTGGGCGATCCGTCCCTGATCCTCGCCGACGAACCGACCGGCAACCTCGATTCCAGGACGGGCGCGGAAATTCTCGCCCTTTTCCATAGCCTGAACTCCGAAGGCAGAACCATCATCATCGTCACCCACGATCCGGAAGTCGCCAAATTCGGCCGCCGCCGCATTCACATGTCCGACGGCCAGGTGGTGCGCGAAGAGCTTATCGCCGCCCGCGAATCGCGTCGTTTCGCCGTCGCCGGAAACGGCGGGGAAGGAGGCGCGCCATGATGATGTGGATGCTTGCCAAGGTGGGGATAAAATCGCTCCTTGCGAACAAACTCCGCACGTTTCTCGCCGTTCTCGGCATTATCATTGGCGTCGGCGCGGTCATTTCCATGCTTGCGCTCGGAGCGGGCACGCGCGAAAGCATTATGAGCCGCGTCTCGTCCATGGGCACGAATCTTTTGATTGTCCGTCCCGGCCAGGCCGGCCGGCGCGGCGTCATGTCCGGCCTTGCCCAAACCATGACTCTGGAGGACGCGGAAAAGACGGCGGAGACGGTCGAGGGCGTCCGCGCCGTTTCACCCGTCGTTTCGGCCAGCCTGCAACTCAAGTATTTCAACAAAAACGCCCAAACCGCCACCTACGGCGTCGCGCCGACGTATCTCGAAATCCGCAATTTCGAAATCGATCACGGACGCATGTTTACCGATCTCGATGTCGAGCGCATGGCGCGCGTCGTCGTCATCGGCCCGGTGACGGCGGAGAATCTGTTCGGCAACGACGAGCCGGTCGGCGAAACGATCAAGATTCGCGGCATCAACTTCACCGTCATCGGCGTTCTCGCGTCCAAGGGCGATCAGGGATGGGCGAACCCGGACGATCAGGCGCTCATTCCCTATTCCGTCGCGATGAAACAGATACTGGGCGTTGATCGGCTGCGGGAGATCGACGTTTTGACGGCGGACTTGCCCGGCGGCAACAAAGCGGTGGTGGACGGGATCAGCGATCTTTTGCGCCGGCGGCACCGCTTGACGGCGGATCAGGAGAACGACTTCAACGTTCACGACCAGGCGGAGATGATCAGCATGGCGACGTCGTTCGGCACGACCATGTCGATTCTTCTGGGCAGTCTCGGCGGCATTTCGTTGCTTGTCGGCGGCATCGGGATTATGAACATCATGCTGGTGACGGTGGCGGAGCGGACGCGCGAGATTGGCCTCAGGAAAGCGATCGGCGCGCGCGAGCGGGATATTTTAAACCAGTTCCTTTTCGAATCGGTTTTGGTGTCCGGTTGCGGCGGCGTGTTGGGCGTTCTTTTGGGGGTTGGGGTTGCGATGCTTATTCCGGTTCTCGCCAGGATGTCCGGCGCGGAATTTTCCACGCTTATTCAGTTGAACAGTATTGTGATCGCCCTGGGCGTGTCGGTGGCGGTCGGCGTGTTCTTCGGCTACTATCCCGCGCGGCGCGCGGCCAAGCTCGATCCGATTGAGGCGCTTCGTTATGAATAATGGTAGCGGCACGCCGCAATCGTGATTGTATTGTTTTCGACTTTATATACGAGCCGATGTTCCCTGTCGATTCTGCGGGACCAATATCCTTGCAAATCAAACAGCAACGGTTCGGGTTTGCCTATTCCGACGAACGGCGTTTCAGCGATATTTTCCAACATCGCCTTGATTCTGGCCGCCTTGGCTGGATGACGGGACTTCCGGTATTGATAGTCTTCCAACGCCGCGTCGGTGAACCGGATGTTCACAGCGAATCCCAGCCGACAGCAACGGTTTTCCCCGCTTCAGCATCACATACCGATGCGCGAAGCCGTTTCGCATTCACCGGATTGCCGAGCAGATACGCCGTTTCCTGCATCTGGGTGAAATCTTCGAGAGAAATGAGCACCACCGATTCATCATTCTGACGGGTTATAATAACCGGTTTGTGGTTTTCACAAACGGCGGTCAACGCTTCATCAAAGTTGGCTTTGATCGCGGAATCTGAAAGAGCGTCCATGGAATTCCTTCCTTTCATATGGGTATTCTACCCCATCGACAATAAAAAACAAACGGTATGGCTCGTTCATTATTCATTGTCGCTTTCATCTCCT
>DAIPJX010000022.1:0-15580 GCA_036770065.1 Planctomycetota bacterium | reverse complement strand
TTTTCCGGGTGGCGAATATTATCGGGATTCAGGATGGCGCCCGCGGCGTCGAGCACGGCGCCGGGGGCGTCTTTGCCCAAATCGACCACCCCGCCGATAATCTGGCCGGGACCGGCAACCGATCGCAGCATGTCCGTCAGGAAATGGCGGGCGACTTCGCCGATGCCGGACAGGGCGGGATTTTCCAGATCGCCGGACAAGGCGACTTTATATCTGCCCTCGTCCGCGTACTTGTTCATGGCGTTCATGAATGAGCGGCGGTCCTCGTCGGAACCGGCGCGGAGGTCGGGAATGAGATTGGGCAGATTGAACCCGATCAAGTTCTCCAGTTTGCCCGCGATCAGCAGGTTGATGTTCATGGTGCGATTGGCCAACACTTCGCCGTAGGCGCGGAAATCGCCCGTGTTGTCGCCGATGACGTTGATCGGGTTGGACTCGGGAATGACGATGCGCCCGTTGCCTTCGGCCGTCACCGTGCCGGTGATGCCTTTCAGGGTAATGATTATTGCTTCCGAATCGGGCTTTGGTTGCGTTCTCAGTATAACGCGCGCCGTGTTCAGTTCGGCGTTCAGCTTCGGACCCGTGTGGAGAACGATGGGGCTGGTGGCGAAGTTGAAATTGTCAAGGCGAAGCGTGGCGAGTATTTCGTCTTCGGAAAATCCCCGGAACGTGATTCGGGCCGCCTGCCCGGACGAGGGCAGATTGAAGACGCCGGATTCTATCGTCATGAACTCTTCGATCTCGGGATTGACTTCGGCGAGCGGGAAATTCCGCACCGCCGCCTGAAGGTTGACGACGGGAGCGGCGCTGTTGAAATCGACCGTGCCCGACGCCATTGCCGCCGCGCCGTCGTTGCCCTCGACCGTGAATTGGGCGTTGTTCAGGGCAAGGATGCCGCCTTGCAGTTCAAACGACGCGGACATGGCGTTGATGGGCCGGTCCTGAAATTCCGCCCCGGTCAAGGTTGCCTGCCCGTTTCGCACGGTAAACAGTGTGAACGCGTCGTACGGCGAAGGCGGGGCGCCGGACGCGCCCGCGTTCAGCTGCAAGGCGATGTTTGCGCCAAAATTGGCCGAGCCGGACGGAATGGACAGTTTCGTGCCGCCGGGGACAACCTGGAATCCCTGGAAGGCGACGAGTCCCTGCTCCACCCTGATGTCGTTCGTATTGCCGCCGATTTTGAACTGCCCGTCGATTTTCCCGGCCAGTCCCGTATCGGCGGAAACGACGCCGGGGAAGACGGCCGGCAGTTTGGCCGCGTCGGCCACAACAAACCGGAGATCGAGATTGACCGAATCAAGCCCGTTTATGCTGTTGTTCTGATCGGTGGAGAGAACGGCCTGGGCCGTGCCGTCCGCCTGGACCTGGCCGGAATCGGAACGGAACATCAGCCGCGAGATCCCGATTCGGTTGTCGCGGTAGGCGAACTCGCCTTCGAGAGCGGCGGACAGGTTGCCGGTTTCGGCGAGATAGGGAACGCGGTTCATGGTCACGGCCGCGCCCTGCCAGACGCCGCCAAGGTTCAGGGCAAGGGTGTTTGCGCCTTTTTCGCTGATTTGCAGCCAGGCGTTATATTTGCCGTTTGCTTGCGAATCATGGAGCATTTCGGCGTATTCCCGAAGTTGCGGGAATATGCCGGCGAGGCCCGCGGCCAGCGTGCGGGTCGGTTCGGCCGCGCCGTTGGCGCGGATATCGATAAGCCCTTTCGAACCGGCACGGCTGAGCAGCAGGTCGGATTGCTGGGAGGCCAGGGTGACGACGGACTCTCCCTGGGCGGTTTTAACCGTTCCGTCGAGCGTGCGGATGGAGAGAGCGAGGGAGTGCGCGGCGGAATCGAGCGCGGCGGAAATGTCATGGTTCATTTCAACCTGATTGACTTCGCCCGAAGCGAGCTGCACCTGCATTTGCCCGGTGCCTTTGCTGTCCAGCCGGTCGCCGTTCAGGCTGACCGATCCGCTGACGTTCAAGTCCCGCAGAAGCGCCGGGGGCAGATTGAGAAAGTCGAGGAGCGAGCCCATGGCGATTGGCGCGACGCGCGCGGCGTATGCGGCGCTGATGCCGCCGGTGTCCAGGTTGAATTGCCCGCGCGAGTTGACGGCGAGCGGCTTGGCTGAAAACGCGGCGGTGTGCAGGTTGATGATTTGGTTGCCGGGAACGCCGATTGAACCGTCGACGCCGATGCGGGCGCGGAGATTGCCGAAATCGCTGACGTCGCGCTGTTCTCCGTTCAGAAGGTAAAAGCGCAGGTTGTCCATTCCGGCGTCCATGGCGGGCAGGGCGAAATTGCCGTCGCCGCCGATGGGGAAGGAAAGCGCCGCTTCCGGCCGGGCGGCGATGATTTGCATGACGCCGGATTCGAGTCCGGCGACTTGCCTGCCGTTTTGGCCGAATGCGATCGCCATGCCGTTGCCGGTTATGGACAGGTTGGACAGTTCCGACATGCCGTCCCCGAGATCGAGGACTCCCGCCGCCTTGATCGCGGCCGTACCGAAACGTCCCGCCGCCGATTCGCCGGCTTGACGGGCCATTTGCAGGACCGCGTCCGAGGTATCGACTTCAAGCGCGGACAGGGTGACGACCAGCGGATTGGATATGGACGCGCTGGCAAGCAGGCCGAAAGCCGCCGTGGGAGTTGTCACGGCCGCCTGCGCTTCCGGCAAGACAACGCCCACATCGATGTTTTCCATATCCGCCTTGACGAGAGCTTCCGCTTTTTCTCCGTCGAAACGGACGCGGGTGTTGGCATTGACCGTTCCGGCCAGTTTGGCGGCGAAATCGGGAACCAGCGGCTGGAACAGCGCGGCAAGCGATTCCATGACGGTGGAGAAGGCGATATCGGCCTGGCCGCGCGGTCGGCCTTGCGCGATGCCGGTAAAGGCGCCGGAAGAAACGGAGCCGCGCATCGAATCGTTGACGGTGAAATCAAGCGCGTCTATGGCGAGCGTGTCCTGGTCGAGATCGTAGGTTATGCGCGTTTCGGGATTGGTGACGTGCACCGCGCCGGAAAACCCGGTCGGCGGCACGGCGACCAGGGTGTTTTGCAACCGCATTTCGACGCCGGCGGTCAGACCGATGGTCGCGGCGATGCCGCCGTTGAGGGTGACGGCGACGGGGGCGTCCGTCAGTTGCGGGATGGTGACGGACGCGCGAAGAGTTTGAAAATCCAGTCCCGCGTTGACATCGATCGGATCGGCCAGAAGAGCGGTCGCTTTCGCGCCGACGCCGGTCAGGACAAGATCGAGGCCCATGCCGGTCGCGTCATCGCGCACGGCGAGATTGCCGTCGTTGAAGTCAAGGCTGAAGCTGGGTTCAAGCGCTTGATCGCGCGATGTCTGTTTTTCCAGGAGAAGTTTGCCGAAAAAGCCGCCGGCGCCGTCGAATCGCGGCAATGCGCTTGCGTCGACGCCGAAGGAGGGCGCGAGCGCGGCGGTTTTGGCGAAGTCGACCATGCCGGTATACTCGATTGAAACGGCGGGGAGCAGACCGTCCGCGATCTCGTTGACGCCTTTCGCCCAGCCTTTGGCCTTGGCGCTGAAGAGCGCGGTGCTGGCGGACATGTCGGCGATGCTGACAACGTCCGCCGCCGGATCGAAGGTCGCGTTCATGGCGAGCGCCGCGTCGGGAAGCGGAAGAGCGGTTGCATCGCCCAGTCCCAGGCGGATGCCGCTGAGCTGGAAATCCGGGATGGAGAGGAGCGCCTTGCCGTCGGCCAACGCCGCTTTGACCAGCCCGTTTGCCTCGCCGTTCGCGAGCAGATCGCCCAGCCCGAACTGCGCCGCCAAATCATGGAAGGCGAACGAACGAACATTGATTTCAAGCGCCGCTTCGCCGTTCGGATTGAACTGCCCGTTTTTGAGCAGCGCCGCTCTGCCGGTGAACGGCAGGTCGCCTTTGCCGCTTTGTCCCGGATACGGCTGGAACAGGCCCGAGAAGACAAACGGATCGTCCAGTCCCTGGCCTTCTATCGTCAGGTATTCAAGGCCGAAGGCGAGTTCGCGGTTTTCCACGGCGTCTTCCAGTCCGAGAATGCCGTTTTTCATGGAGACGCGATGAATTTCGATGGGCGGAAGCGCCGCGTCCGCGGCGTCCGCCGCCACGGCGGTGGAGAGGCGGGCTCGCCGCGTCGCGGCCCGCGTATCGGGCAGGGCGGCCAGGTTGTCGAAATCGGGCAGGTTGAGCGAGCCGTCGGCGCTCCGGCGGACGCGCACGGAGAACCCGTTCACATCGACGCTGTTGATAATGATGTTGCCGCTCAGCAACGGCGAAACGGCGACGCTGGTGCTTACTTCGTCGATGGTCAGGAGCGGGTCTCCCGCTTCGCCGTTTTCGGCGATGGGGGAAAGGGTAATGCCGTCGAGAACGACGTTGCCGCTCCAACTGAACCGGAGATTCCGGAAATTCAGATCCATGCCGAGCATTTCCCGGGCTTTCGTCTGGGCAATGCCTCGAATTGCATCCATGGGGAGAAAATGGGGGAGGAAGTACAGGACGGCGGCGAACAGGACAAACAGCACGGCGACAATGAGCAGCGCGATTTTGAAACCGCGCGGTTTATGCATGCGTTTCCTGGGAGCGTGGCGCGATGTCGTCATTGTCTCGGCGGTCGAAAAGCGATCGGCGTTGTCGGCGCTGTTGTTTCCGGTTTCGTCAAGGGCGTCATACTTTTCGGTATCCATGAATCCGGTCTCCGTATATGCATATGGGTTGAACAGCCGGACAGCCGGATGCGGGCCGATACGGCATATGATAGGTATTTTCCGACAATCCCCCCGATTCGCAAGGGAAAAGATGAAAATGCGCGTGGGCGTTTCACCATTGCCGACATTATAATTTATCTGTACCATTGGACATGAACGTCTATTTTTCGTTCCTTTCCCGTGAAATGGGGAGATATGCATGCAGGGCAGGTCTGCTTCCGTGCGGAAAACGGTCTGTATTATAAGCGTGATGGCGGCGGCTTTCGCCGGCTATGCCTTTGGCATGGACGCCATGCCGCCGGTTGATCCGCGCGCGCTCGGCCCCGTGGCCCAAGTTGGGCATGTTCGGGTGGGTTCGGAGGAGGTGTTGGAGATATGGTCTCCGGTGTGGTACGAAACGTTGGCGAAAGTCCGCAACGGCAAAATGACGGCGAGCCAGGGAGACGAACGGCTGACGGAAGAGTGGCGGCGCATTATTACGGCGCTGGTCAAGGACGAGCTGTTTTTTCAGGAAGCGGAGCGCGAGCATAATTCCTTTATCAACATGATCACCGATAATATTGTGCGGAGCGGCGCGACAAAGCCAAGATCGCAAATCGCAACCGAAATCCGCCGGGTGCTTTCGCAGGATATGGAACGATATTTCCGCCAGTTCAATACGGAAATGGTCAAGGAATCCGGCGGCATGGTCAAACTGCTCAAGGTGCTCGAGAATCGCGGACTCAGTTTTCAGGAATGGCAAAACCGGTTGCGGAAAAAAGCGTTTACGCAATCGTATCTGTCCCAGATCCTGAAACCGCGCGCGCCCGATCCGGGTCCGCGCCGCATTCAAGAGTATTACGCGGCGAATACCGGGGAGTTCGCGGTTCCGGGACTGGTCCGGTTCCGGCACATTTTCTTCAGCAACGAAAAGCGCGGCGAAGAAGCGGCCCGCGACGCCGCCATAGAAGCGTGGGAACGGCTGGTCGACGGCGAGATCGATTTCGAACAGGCGGCGCTGGAATATTCCGACGACGATGTTTCCAAAACGCGCGGCGGCGCGGAATCGGGCGAGGAAGCGGGCGATCCCGAACGCGAAGCCTGGCTCGCCGACATCCGCACGGCGCTCCGGGAGGAAAAACCCGGCGAAATAGGGCCGATTCTGGAAAGTCCCTTCGGGTGCCATGTCGCGATGCTGATTTCCATTGCGCCGGACACGAAAATGCCGTTTGCCGAAGTGCGGCGCGATATCGAACGAAAACTGACGAATGAAGTGTGGGAAGCGGAAACGGACCGGTATTTCCTGTCGATTCGGAAAAATACGGATATTCGGGTGCTTATGCCGAACTTCCCGGCGTACTTGTCCTGTTCGTCGCAGATCGATCTTGACGGAAAACGGCCGCAGGTGTTCCAAATCGCCAAACCGGAAATTCTCGCTCCGCGTTCGGAACGCCGGAGCGGACGATAATGCCCGCCTACATCGATACCCATTGTCATTTGGCCGCCCGGCACTTTGACGCCGACGCGGACCAGGTGGCGGAACGGTCCGCCCGTCTCGGCGTCGGCGTGCTGGCGGTGGGCGTTGATGCCGCATCGTCGGAGAAAAGCGTCGCCCTCGCGGAGCGGCACGGAAACGTCCGCGCCGCCGTCGGCGTGCATCCATGCGACATCAACGGAATGGACGATGCGGCGTGGGAGCGGATTGTCCGGATGGCGTCGCACCCGAAGGTGGCGGCAATCGGCGAGACCGGACTCGATTATTACTGGAAGGACACGGACCCGGACGAACAAAAGCGCTGGTTCGCGCGGCATATCGAACTGTCCGTCATGACGGGAAAGCCGCTCTCGATTCACGCCCGCGAAAGCGTGACGGATGTGCTTGCCATGCTTGAACCGTATTGCGCCGACGGGCTGAAGGCGGTGTGGCACTGTTTCGTCGCGTCGAAGAAGCTCATTGCCGGATCGATTGACTATGCGGTTCGCAATCACCTGTACCTTGCGGTTGGCGGACTGGTCACGTTCGAGGATCAAAAACCGCTTCGCGCGCACGTCTCGCGCATTCCCGACGAATTGCTTCTTCTGGAAACGGACGCGCCGTATCTCGTTCCCCGTCCGAAAACACGGGACAGGAACGAACCCGACGGCGTGATCCGCACCGCCGAAGTCCTTGCCGAACTGCGCGGCTGCACAGCCGAACACATCGCGAAGACAACGACCGCCAATGCGGCGGGACTATTCGGTTTTTGAAATATCCGTCAAATCCAACGTTTGCAAAAGAGCCGCCCGGAGGCGCATCGCCGCGTCTTTCATGCCGCATGGTTTTCCAAGCACGCGCTCCAGGCTGGTGACGCCGCCTTGCGAGGCGCCGATGCCGCACGGATGCATGAAGCGGGTGAAGTTATCGAGATCCGGCATGATGTTCGCCGCGAAACCGTGCCAGGTTATCCATCGCGTCACCGCGACTCCGACCGCGGCCAGTTTGTTGTTCTCCACCCACGTCCCGGTGAGTCCCGGCCTTCGTCCCGCCTGGATCCCGTACCCGGCCAAAAAGACAATCACGCATTCTTCCAATAAGCGAAGATAGCGGTGAAGATCCCGGTTGAACCAGGCAAGGCGCAGAACCGGATAGACGGTCCACTGTCCCGGCCCGTGATAGGTGACGTCGCCGCCGCGTCCGGCTTCGCGGTAGGCTATGCCGTGCTTTGCCAGTTCGTCCGGAGAGACGAGGAGGTTGGTCCCGTCGCCGGAGCGTCCGCAGGTGATGACGGGTTCGTGTTCGATCAGGAAAATCGTGCCGGGCGCATCGGGGTTGTCCGCCATGGCGGCGGCGCGGGATTTTTGCAGCCGGACTCCTTCGTCATAGGGAACGCCGGAAAGGATGTGAAATTGCACGGAGCGGTCAGGCATGTTCGTTCCTTTCGGCGAACAGGCGTATGCCGTGGAGCAGAAGATCGGGAATATGGCGCACTCCGCCGCCCAGCGTTTGGGCAACGACGCCGCCCCAGCCGCCGGTAACGAAAATGGGACGGCCGGGCACGCCGGCGCGAAGAGCCGTTTCCGCGACAGCGTACGGGAGCGCCCGGGCCATGCCGTGGAGAATGGCGTCGCGGGTGTTGTCGCCGGGACCGACGCCCGTCCAGTCGGGCGCGGCGCCGGACAAATCCGGCAACAGCGCCGCGCCGGCAAGGCCGGAAAGCCACATGGCCGGTCCCGGCAGAATGAATCCGCCCTCGAACACGCCGTCGCCGTCGACAAAATCCACTGTCGCCGCACTGCCGCACTGGATGACCGAATATCCGCCTCCGGCGATTTCGTCCTCGTGCAGTATGCCCGCCGCCATGGCGGACAGCAGACGGTCCACTCCGGTGGCGGAAAGGGTCGCCAAACGGTTCGCGATAATATCGTCCTGCCCCGACCGGATAAACCGGTGCTTGCGCCCAAGGCGTTCCGAAGCGTCGACGAGGGCCGGTTCGGCATAGGGCGCAACCGAAGCGATCCAGAGCGTGCCGGGCGTTTCGACGGAGGAAAGCGCGCGAAGAACGGCGTCGCTCTCCAATTGCCGCGTCGGCCAGGAAAAATACGCGCTGACGGACGCGCCGTCGAAGGCGGCCATTCGGGTTGTTGTATTGCCGATATCCACAGCCAGCATGGCCATGACCTTTCACAAAATGCGCCAGGGGCAAGCGGCGCCGCGAACCGGCACTATACCATAACCGGCGGGCCTTGCCAACCGTCTTGCAATTGCGCGGCTTCGGACGCATAATTGGAGATTTCGCATTCTGCGCCCATGGAGAATCGGCATGGCGAATACGGAACCGCGCCCGCGCATCCTTGTCACCGGCGGCCCGACGGCGGAAGATATCGATCCGGTGCGTTTCATCACCAACCGTTCCACCGGGCGGATGGGGCTGGAACTGGCGCTGGCGGTACGCCGCGCGGGCGGAACGCCCATATTGATTCTTGGCCCGACGGCGCTTTCCGTCCCCGAGGGCGTTTCCGTGATTCATGTCCGCTCGGCGGAGGAAATGCTCGGAGCGGTGGCGGAGCATTTCGCATGGTGCGAAGCGCTCGTCATGGCGGCGGCGGTGGCGGATTATACGCCGGCGGAGCCGCTTGATTTCAAATTGAAAAAGAAGGACGGCGATTTGACGCTCCGGTTGAAGCGCACGCCGGATATTTTATCCACGGTCAAACAGATGCCGGAACGGGCGAGCCGCACGGTTGTCGGGTTTTCGCTTGATGTCGGCGTCAACCTCGACGAGGGGCGGCGCAAGCTGAAAACGAAAAATCTCGACGCGATTGTCGTGAACACGACCGGTTCGTTTGGTTCCGACCGGGAGGAGGCGTGGATACTCTCCCGAGGCGCCGAGGAAAATTGCGGAAACATCGACAAATCCGCGCTGGCCGATCGCATCGTTGCCGCTATTCAAAGGACGAAAGAGTGACCGATACAACCGACGAAAACCGCGCCTATGCGCGTTCCACCTGGGTGGTCAGCATGTTGACGACGGCCAGCAGGGTTTTGGGATTTTTCCGGCTGATTTTGCTGGTGCAACTGTTTTCGCCGGTGCGGTGGGCGTCGGACGCGTTCATTTTCGCGTTCCGGATTCCGAATCTGTTCCGCAATCTCCTGGGCGAAGGCGCGTTGTCCGCCGCGTTCATTCCCGTTTTCGTCAGGGAAGAGGGAGAAGCCGGAAAAGAATCGGCCTCGCGCCTGGGCAGTCAGGCGTTGACCGCGCTTGGCGTCATCGGCGGATTGGTGGCGGCGGCGGGCATTGCCGCGTGTTTGGTTGTCGATTCGATATGGGGCGATAATGAAGCCGCTTCGCTCGCGTTTCGTTTGACGGCGCTGTTGTTTCCATTTATGCCGCTTGTGTGCATGGCGGCGTTGCTCGGCGGAATGTTGCAGAGCATGCGGCGCTTCGCCTTGCCCGCCGCGTTGTCGATCATCCTGAACCTTGGCTTTCTCGCCGGGTTCGCGTATGTGTACTGGTGGCAATGCGGAGGCGAGGTATCGCGGCTGCGGCCGGGACCGGCGACGTATGCGGTCGGTATTTTCATTCTGATTGCGGGCGCGGTCGAGGTCGTTGTCCAGTTGCCGGCGCTATGGCGATTGGGCATTATGGTCAGGCCCGCGTTCAGCTTTTCCCATCCGGGACTCAGGAAGGCGCTTGTCGCCTTTTTGCCGGTTGCGCTTGGGTTGGGGCTGGTGCAAATCAACGCGTTTTTCGACAGCGTTATCGCGGGAACGCTCTCGCTCGAATCGCCGGGAGCGGTGACCTATCTTGAGATCGGGTTCCGTTTCATGCAACTGCCGCTTGGCGTATTTGGCGTCGCCATTGCCACGGTGTCGTTCCCCGCGTTCGCGTCGGCGGCGGGAAAAGACGCGGTCCTGTTCGTCTCCCGTTTGGCGCGCGCGCTGCGCATGTCGTTGTTTTTGATTTTGCCGTGCAGCGCGTTTCTTGTCGCGATGGCCGAACCGATCGTTCGGCTTACCTGCCAGCGCGCCGATCTTGATTTCGACCACGCGGCGGTGTACCGGTCGTCCCTGGTGCTTATTTTTTACGCCGCCGGGCTGATTTTCTATTCGTTCAGGCAAATTCTCGTGCGGGCGTTTTACGCGCAGGGCGAGTACAAATTTCCGGTCAAGGTGTCCGTCGTCATGGTGGCGCTGAACCTGATCCTGAACCTGACCCTCATCCACGCGCCGGACCTGTTCCGCACGCTTGCCGAAAACGCCGGGCGCAATGCCGGCATGATGGCGGCATTCGCGGCGGACTATTATACGGCCTGGAACCTGACCCCGAACGCATTTCCCCATGGCGTGAAATTGGGCGAGGCGGGACTTGCGCTTGCGACCATGATAACGGCGATTGCGGACACAGCCGTTCTCGGATACGCATTGTTCAAAAGGATGCGGCCGAAACTCACGGCCGAAACAAGCGCTTCCGGGTTCGGCCAGGTATCCGCCACGGCGCTGCGGATGGCGATTGCTTCGCTCGGACTGGGCGTTTTGACCTGGCTGTATAGAAACAGCATTCCGTATGATCCGGGATTCTTTGGTTTGCTCGAACGGACAATCGTTCCGGGCATTCTGTCGGCGGGGACGTTTTACATTATTGGAATTGTCATGCCGCTGCCCGAGATGCGCGAGTTTTTCACGTCGCTGCTTTTCAGGAAGAAATCAGCCGTTTCGAACAGCGACGCGTCGGCAAAATGACTTGCACAACATTTTCCCTGATGGTATAACTGGCGTTGGCGTCAATTTTTGTCGGAAGCCGAAGTTTCCGGCGAAAGCCGCCGCCGTTTTGACGACAGTTATGCTAATTGATATGATGGTGTACTTCCCTGTGCTGTGCAAGAGGATAGTTGATGCGCGCAAAATTGCCCCTATTGGCGGTTGCGGTGCTGTTGTGTGTTTCCGTGGCGGCGGCCGGCGAACAACTGGCCCATGCGATTTACGTCAAGGTCAACGGCAAGACAATTACTCAGGAAAATGTGCTTGAAGCGGTGCGCTATCTGGTCAAACGCGAGTTTAGAGGCATTGTTCCCGAGGACGAGGAAGAACTGGACAATCTCCAGAAGGCGGCGCTCCGGGATTTGGTCCGGACGATTCTCATTCATGACGAAGCGGCCCGCGAAGGCGTTCGCGTCGACAGGGTCTACTCGCGCCAGGCGATGGCCCAGTCGGGGCTGTCCCCCGAAGAGATTACCCCGACGATCAGGCGGATGCTTGAAGCCGACGATTTGTTCGAAGATCTGATGGCCCGCTCCGGAACGCCCATCAACAACCCCTCTCCCAGCCAAATCCGCAAATTCTACACGGACAACAAGGAGGATTTCCGGTCCGACTCGCAGATTATCGTCCGCACGATTTTCATAGCCGCCGATTCATCGAGCGCACAGGCGGTTTTCAAGGCCAAGGCGGAGCGGGTCATGGAGGAATTGCAGGCCGTTCCCCCCGGCCAGCGCACGGCGGCGTTCGCCAAGAAAGCGGGCGAGATCAGCGAAGACGTGTTTGCCCAGCACGGCGGGCTTTTGACCGGCGACATGCCCGACGCCTGGATACCGAAGGATTTCAACAATCTCAACCCCGAAGGCGAACCGATATTTCCGGTGCAGATGGTCGAAGTCATCCGGCGGCTGAACCGGGCGGGCGAGTTGCGGCTCGCGGTCAGTTCGGAAGGCATGCATATCATGTATTGCGAGGATGTGCGCGGCGGCAGGCTGATGCCGTTCGACGAAGCGTCCCGCATCATCGACTATATTTTAAAATCCGACGCCCGGAACCGGCGCATGCGTGCGTGGTTGAGCCGGGTGTACGACCGTTCCGACGTCCGCTGGCACGACGGAACGCCCTATGAAAAAGAAACATTGACCGAGGTGCTCCTGCCCTCCGAACGACACACGCAGGGCGGCTGACGTGATCGCCCGCCCTGTGCCGGAATCCGCCTCCGATGGCTGAAAACGAACAAATCCATTGCCGGGTATGCGCGCATGCATTCCATCCAGGGACGATGGACGGCGACGTCTATTGTCCCGCCTGCGGCAAGTTGTTTACTCCGTATTCGGCGCATGAGGAGGAGGACACGGTGTTTTTCAGCGAAGGCGCACCCGGGAATGCGGGAGCGCCCCGCGGCGCGGTCGAACCCGCAACCGGAACGAGCCGGCGTTTCGGCGAATACGACATTATCGACGAAATAGCCCGAGGCGGCATGGGGGTCGTGTTCCTCGCCCGCCAGCGCGTGCTGAAACGCGTGGTCGCGCTGAAGGTGCTCCGAAGCGGCGACAATGCGAGCGACGAAGAGCGCGAACGTTTGCTTCGCGAAGCGAAAGCTGCCGCGGGACTCAGCCATCCGAATATCGTCCCCATCCACGAGTTTTCCATTTATCAGGGCCAGCCGTATTTCACCATGGATTATATCGACGGCCAGCCGCTGGATCGTGTTCTGGAAAACGGCCCGCTCAACGCGCGCGAAGCCGTCCGCATAATAGAAGCGGTCGCCCGCGCCATTTCCTACGCGCATGAGCACGGGATTATCCATCGCGATTTGAAACCGGCCAATATCATCATCACGCCGGACGGCAGGCCGATGGTGACCGACTTCGGCCTCGCGTTCGAACTGAGCCGGGAGGAAGCGCCGGAAGAGCGGGAACGCATGACGCTGGCCGGATCCGTCATGGGCACCATTCCCTACGCCCCGCCCGAGCAGGCCGCGGGCAAAATCGACATGGTGACCGACCGCTCCGACGTTTATTCCATGGGGGCCGTGCTGTATGAGATGGTGACCGGCAAACCGCCGTTCACCGGCTTCACCCAATACGAACTGATGCGCCGCGTCATCAGCCACGAGCCGACGCCGCCGCGTCAAATCAATCCGAAAGTTCACCGCGACGTCGAGACCGTTATTCTCAAGTGCCTCGAGAAGGATCAGCGCCGCCGCTATCCTTCCGCCAGGGCGTTTGCCGACGACTGTCAGTCGTTTCTCAAGGGCGAAGTGATCACCGCCCGTCCCGCCACGCTTGTCTACCGTTGCCGCCGTTTCATGGCGCGGCGTCCGCTTCTGACGTTTTTGTCCGTTTGCGTGGCGTTTTTGCTGGTTGCCGTGTCGATCGGGCTTGATCATTTCCGCGCGCTCGCGAAAGAACAGGAAGCGACGCAGCAGGCGCTGGAAATTTCTCTCGCCACGGCCGAGCGGATCGCGCTGGAAAAAGAGGAGACGGAACGCCAGGTCAGGCGCGACTGGCGGACGGAATACATGGTCAATTTCGATTACGCGTTCCGCTGGGAAAGCGACAAGGAACGCTCGCGGCGTTTCGACATCCCCTGGCTCAATCCGCAGCAGGCGCGGCTTCTGTCCGATCCGCCGAGGCTGTCCCTGACCGACGACAACCCGGCGACGGCGGGTCCCGGGCGGCCGCTTCTCGGTTCCGCCGATTTGGGTTTTCCTTTTGCCGTTCCCCGCGAGGCGCGGATAACCCTTCGGGCGCAAACGCCCGAGTCGCAGGCGGGCGAGTTGCTGATAATGCTGGATGTCGACCGCGAATATCAGCCGCATCTCGGCACCACGATTGTCAGGCTTGGCTCCTCCGGCCATCCCGGAGCCGCGTTTTACCGAAGCGATACGGTCCTGGCCGACGATCCCGCCTTCGCGTTGCGGCCCGGGACGACATTCGAGTTGGTGCTGGAGCGGGCGGACGACAAGTTGCGCGCGTTCATCGACGGACGCCTTGCGCTCGAGTCGAACGATCCGCCGGCGGTGTTCAACGCCGATGCCGGACGCATGACGATCGACGTCAAGGGCGGAACGCTGGAATTTTTCGACATGGCCATCGAACTGCGCGGCATGAGCCGCAATCTTGTTTCAAGCCTTCTTGAAATCGCCAACACAATGGCGACGCGCGGCCGTTCCGATTTGGCGCATCGCCTGTATACCAATGTGTTGCTTGAACCGACGGACGATCAAAACCATTTGCGCGCGCTGCGCGGCTACGCCAGAACGCTTTGGCGAATATTGAACCGAAAGGACAGAAACCCGACCGGCGTCCAAAACGCCTGCATGGAACTTGGCGAACAGTTGCGCGCGGCGAACCGCGTGCGCCCGGGAGAAATCGATTACCTGATCGGCCTTGCCCTGACGTTCAATCCGGGGACGGCGAACGAGGGAGCGCTTGCGCTTGAGCGCCTCGACCGCGCCGCCGCCGTCGCCTATTCGGAAGAAAACGACGCCGATACGGAATACGGCGACCTGGCCCGCCTCGAAGCGATGTTCGTGTATCTTCGCATGGGAATGCTTTCGGAAGCGGCCCGGCGCTTTTCCGCCATGGACGACGACGGTACGGGCGAGCGCCTGTACAAGCGTTTCGGTTCGGAACTGGGCGGAGACGGACAGGCCGCGCTTCTTCTGGAAAAAAGCGACCCGCTCATCGAATCGGAAAGCGAACTGGACACCGCCGCCGCCCTGCTTCGCGCCGCCGCCGCCATCGCTCCGTCCAGCCGCGAGTGCGCCAACCGTTTTCGCCGACTGGGGCTCGTGTACGAAAAACGAAACGATGCGGCGAAGGCGGTTGAATATTTGCTTGCGGCGCAGCATCTTTCGCCCGACTGGTTCAGGCCGTATCTGGACGAGTCGCTTGTGCATTTCAATAACGACCAACCCCGCCCGGCCGAAGATGCGCTGAGGCGCGCCAAGGCGGCGATTCCCAACTCCATCGATTTGCAACTGAATGTTTGTCGAATGTTTCTGGAGGAACTGCCCGAACGGTACCGCGACGCGTCGCGGGCGGAACAGGCGGCTCGCATCGCGCGGCGCTTGTCCCAAAACCGCAACCCGTTCGCGCTTGAATTGTCCGCCGTCGCGCTTGAGCGGCTGGGCAGGCTTGACGACGCGCTCGACATGATCAACGCCGCGATCGCGCTGGAAGCCACCGACGAACGGCAGAAATTTCGCGACGATATCGCGTTGAAGATTTTCAACGCCAAGCCATCCGGGGATTCCGAATGAACGCATATATGCGGGTTGTTTTCGCCTGCCTCCTTTCGTGCGCCGCCGCCCGCGCGGCGGAGTCTCCCCCGCCCCGCCCGGTCGAACAGCCGCTGGCGGTGTTCAAGACGGGAAGAGCCGAAAATGTGCGCAGGTTGCTTGACACGGTGACGGCCGGCGTGTTCGGTTTGTCGATTGAAAATAAAGGCGGCCGCTTTCCCGCCATGGCGACGGGGCCGGAATCCTACGGCGAATTTCTCGACGCATTGATCGAAAACGCCGCGGAAGAACTATGGTATGCCCTGCCGCAGAACGGAGCCATGACGAACGCCCGCACCGCGGGCGCGGGCTGGCGTTTACCCGAATGGAAAAGCGGATGGGACGGAGCGGCTGCGTGGCTTGAAGCGCTTTGGGCTGCTC
>DAIPJX010000216.1:0-4226 GCA_036770065.1 Planctomycetota bacterium | reverse complement strand
AGTTCGCGCAATTTTTCCAGAGCATTCGCGTTGCCGGAAACAACGCCGATACCGTACACCGTTTCAGTGGGAAAAACCGCGACGCCGCCTTTTTCCAATACCTCCCGGGTGCGGTCGACCGCATGTTCCATCTGCGTGGCGAGGCGAACATAGTCCTTTGCCATATTTTCCCTTGTCATTCTACGGCGCCATCGGCGTTTCGCCAATGACCAGACTCCCTCCCGCTTCCGCCCGTTCCCGCAGCCGTTCCATGAATTCTCCGGCCAGGAGCACGAAACGCTTCTCTTCAAACTGCGCCTGCACCGCGTCTTGCACTTCGGCAAAGCGGGGGAGTTTTCGTTCCTGTTTTTCTTCGGTCAGGATGATGTGATAGCCCATGCCGCTTTTGAGCGGGGCGGAGAACGAACCCGGGGACAGCGAAAACGCGGCTTCCTCCAGTTCGCGGAGCAATTCGCCGCGCCCGACCCAATGCGGCGTCGTCGCGCCGGACCCGTACGCGCCCGCGACGGCGGCGAAATCGTCGCCGTTCCGGCCGACGCGCAGGCGTGCATGGGCTTCCAGCACCTGTTTTTCGGCGGCGGCCCATTCGGCCGGTCCGGGAATGCCGTCGTTGTCGGGGTTCGGCCGGGGCGCGATGAAAATTTGGGTGATTTTCACTCGTTCCGGCTGGATGAAATCAGCCTGGCGCTCGGCATAATAGGCGCGCAATTGATCGTCCGAGGGCGGGAGCGCCTTGTGCATGATTTTCCGCAGCGCCAACTCGACCCATACCGTTCGTTCGCGATACTCGTCCAGGCGCATGCCGGCGGAGAAACGGGTCAGATCGTCGGGAGCGCTTGTCCCGGGAAACGCTTTTTTGAGCGAGGCCAAGTGTTCGCCCAGCCGTTCGTCCACTTCGCCGTCGGACACGGAAAGATTAAGCCTGTCCAGTTCGCGTTGCAGAACCGCCCTGCCGATCATCCACTCGAGCGTCTCCTGTCCGCGCCGCTTCCATAACTCCTGGAACACGTCCTGGTCGGTGATGGGGGTGTTGTCGATCATGGCGAGAATATGCGGATCCGACCCGCTCGAATAGGACGAAGCCGACGAATACGATGACGTATACGACGGGGAGGATATGACGGAAGACGACCCGTTATTGGGCGGAATCGCGACCCGGAACGATGCCGACGTATCCGCCGACGCCGGGCTCAGGCGAATGGACGCACCGGCGCTGGGCGGCTCTCCGGCCGTCAACGTCGCGGCGATGAAAAAAAGGAATACGATTTTTTTCAGCAATTCTTTTTATCCTGGAACGTTTTCAAAAAGTTTTGCCCCGCTTTCCAAAATGTACTCATTCCCTTTTCCGCCATGCCGAACACATCCATCATCGGGCAGCGCGAATTACAGGAGGCGCCTTCATCGGGGGAAGCCGAAGCGAATTCACCCCAAAACGCGAGCCCCGGATCATCCGTTTGCGCCGATGCGTCGCTTTCCGTTTTGGCGTTTGGCGTTTCCGGTTCGGTCAGGGCGCCTTCCAGAATGCGGGCGGGATTGCCGCCGGCGAACCAATCGGACAAATCGACGCGGCGTATCAATCCCGCGTGATTCTGCCTGCTCATGACCATGGCGAAGCGCTGGAGCCGGGTCGTCGCCCGATCCTGCTGGAGGGAGGTTGCTTCAATGCCTTGAATGCGCAGTTGCTCCGGATCGGAAATGCCGCCCCATGCGCCGATATTGCCGCCGGAGACGCGGGCGAGCAGAGCAAGCATGGCGTCGGGATCGCCCACGGACAGGGCGGCGGCGCGGTCGGCGGAGTAGAGGGCGTATTTGCGCCAGCTTTCGATGCCCCAGGTCATGACCGACGCGGGCGCGCCGACAATGCCGGAATAACTCGCGAGCGTCCGGAAAAAATCGGCGGCGGCGAGATAGGTTGCGTTTCCCAGCCGGACGGATCCGGCCTGATGCGCGAGGAGCGCTTTCATTTCCCGCTCGGGCAGAATATCCAGCCACTTGCCGTCGATGATGACGACCGGATGTTCGTTATTGCCGCGAATGCACCAGCTCACCGGGCTGTCGAACGAGATATGAAGCGGGATGTCCGCGAGGCCGAACGCAGCCTGAACGTTGTTCCACGCGTCGAAGAGTTTTCCGTACACGCCGCTTCCGACTTTCGCCATGGATGCGATTTCGGCTTGGCGTTCCATTTTAAAGCCAACGTTTTCGGTGATCAGATCCAACGCCTTGTAATAGCCGGGGATCATTTCGATCCTGGCCTTCGCGACGCGCTCGAGCGGATGGCGATACAGTTCCGGGTTGACATGGCGAAATTCGATGGCGCTGCTCATGGCTGTTCCTCCTCGGTTGTCACAGGTTGCCCCTCTTTCCTTTCCGTCAGGCAATCCTGCCATGTACGGCGGATTTCGGACAGGAAAGGATGATCGGTCAAATCGTATTGCATGGGCGTGAGTACCGCGTAGCCTTCGCCGAACACGGCCGCGTCGCAATCGCCTTCCGGTTTCATATACGTGAAATCGGGGCCGAGCCGGTAGACGCGTCCGCTTTCGGACGGGACCATAATGTCGTGAATGCCGCCGGCGCCGTGTCGGGCCGCAACGAGACCGGGAATGTCGCCCGGTTCGCGCGACGGAACGTTCAGGTTGAGGAGAAAGGGGCGCGGCGCGGTTTCCGCCATGCCGAGCGCTTTCTCCACCACCATGCGCGCGTAGTGTTTGGCCCCGTTCCAGTTGGTCGGGATTTTGTACTCGACCGAAACGGCGACAGCGGAAATGCCGACCGTCATTGCCTCGAAGGCGGCGCTGACCGTTCCGGAAGAGCGGATATTGCGGCCCAGGTTCGGTCCGAGATTGATGCCGGAGACGACCAGCCGGGGAGTTTCTCCCGTGAAAAGATGCTGCAATCCGTACTTGACCGCATCGGCGGGCGTTCCGGTGATGGAATGGCGCGGCGTGCCCGCCGGACCATTGTCATGCGAGGCCGGATGAAGATCCCGGTTGAGGGAAATGCCCATGCCGACGCCGGACTGATTGGTGGCCGGGGCGGAGACGACGAGATCGTCGAGACCGGCCAGTGCGTCCACGAGCGCCGCGAGGCCGGGCGCATCGACGCCGTCATCGTTGGTCACAAGAATTGCCATCAAATCTCCCTGAAAAACGCCGTCCCGCCGTTTGAATTTACGGTTTCGGCTGAAATCCATTGTACCGGTTTGGCGCGGCATGTCATTAAAAATCGACAGCGGAAAAAATTGCTGGCATACGGATGGCGCGGGCTTATCATGGAGATGGTGGTTTTTGGGCATACGTTGGTTGTACAAGGAGATTTCCATGCGCGGCATCGCATATTGCATTGTTGGTTTGGCGTTGTGCATCGGGGCGGCGTTTTCGGCCGAGGTGCAGTGGCAGCCGCTGGACATCCAGAGGGCGCTTGCCAAGGCGGGAGCCGAGGGAAAGCTTGTGTATGTTTTTGTGGAGGGGGACAATTGTCCGCCGTGCGATGCGTTCAAGGCGAGTCATCTTTCCGATCCGGCGTATATCGATTTCGTCAACACGGTGTACGTTCCGATACGGGTGCATACGGGCGATCCGGCAGGAGCGGAGTTTTTGGAAAGCCTCCGTTTGACGCATGCGGCGGTGCCGCGTTTTTATGTTTTGGCGCCGGACGGTTCGGGCGTATCGATGTCTATTGGCATAGTGGCGGCGCCACCGATGAATCCGGCGGAAGTGTTGAAGCTGGCGATGGGACGCGAGCTTCCGGTCAGTCGCGAGAACGCCGCGGGGTTGGCGTCGCGCATTCGGGCGCATGCGGCGAGCCAGAGGGCGGCGGGCGCGTTGTATGCCGACAATCCGCTCAGGCACATCGGCGTGGCGATTCTGGAAGCCGAGGCGTGGGCGCTCGCGGGCCGGTACGACGAGGCGGAGCGGGCGTTTGGCCCGGAGTGGTCGGGGCAGTTGGTGAATCAGGAGATTCGCGACTGGTATGTGAATTTCTGGCTGGCGGCGAACCGGAATCTGGCGGGCGCGCTGGCGGCGGCGCAGGCGTATGTCGACGCGAACTCCGACGATCCGAACGGCAACTGGCTTATGGGGCGCGCTTTGGCGGCGAACGGCAGATATGCGGAAGCGGTTCGGCAGGGCGAGATTGCCGTCCGTTTCGACCCGGAGAACCATCGCGTCGCCGCGCTGGTCGACGAATGGCGCGCGAGAGCGCAATAGAGCCGCAGGATAAAA
>DAIPJX010000215.1:0-4232 GCA_036770065.1 Planctomycetota bacterium | reverse complement strand
ATTGGAAAACGGCGGCGTCGCGGTTTTTCCCACTGAAACGGCGTCCGGTATCGGCGTTGTTTCCGGCAACGCGAATGCTCTGGAAAAATTGCGCGAACTGAAACATCGGGAACCGGATAAGCCGTTCCAGTTTCTTGTTCTCGACGCGGCCATGGCTGTCGATATGGGCGCGGTCTTTTCGTCGAAAGCGCATAACCTGGCCCGCGACTACTGGCCCGGGCCGATGACGCTGGTTGTGCCCGACGGTTCCGGCACGGGGACGCTTGGCATTCGCGTGCCCGACTCGCCGTTCGTTCTGCAATTGCTCCGCGCGCTCGGTAGACCGATTATCGCGTCAAGCGCCAACCGACAGGGAGAAAACCCGCCGCGCGCCGCGGAAGAAGCGGATGTTTTCGGCAACGACGTCGACATCCTGGCCGACGGGGGAAAAATTGCCGACGGCATTCCTTCGACCGTTGTGCTCGCAACGAAAAACGACTGCCGGATTCTCCGCGAGGGAGGCATTTCGGCCGATGATATCGAATCCGCATGGAATGGGTAACGTTCACCGTCTAAAAGAGAGGGAAATGGAATGTCGCCGGAAAAACGAATCGCTATTGGCTCCGACCACGCCGCCGCGCCGGTCAAGGATCGATTGGTAAAACATTTGCGGGACAACGGGTGGGAAGTGAAAGACTTCACCGTTCTCGTCGAGGGCAAGGCGGACTACCCCGTCGCCGGATACGATGTCGCGACAGCCGTGGCGAACGGCGAATTTCCGCAAGGCGTCCTGCTCTGCGGCACCGGTCTCGGGATGTCCTATGTCGCCAACCGTGTGCCCGGAATTCGCGCCGCCCTGTGCACGACCAAAGAGTTCGCCATTCTGTCGCGCGAACACAACGACGCCAACATCCTCGTCATGCCGGGCCGCGCAACCATTCAGGATCCGCACGAGGAAATTCTCGACGTTTGGCTGGCGACGCCGTTCTCCGGCGATGAACGCCATGTCAAGCGCATCCATATGATCGATCATCCGGACTGCGCCAATGGATGAGTTGATCGATTCGGTGGCGATCGACGGACCGGCGGGATCGGGAAAAAGCAGCGTCGCCAAGCGAATCGCCGACGCGCGCGGTTTTTTGTATATCGATACCGGCGCAATGTACCGGGCGGTGGCGCTTGGCGCCATGCGCGAAGGCGTTGATTTGGAAAACCCGGAAAATATGATCCGCGTCTCCAATGCGGCCGTTCTTTCGTTCGACAGCCATGGCACGCGGATTTTTCTGAACGGGGAAGACATCTCCCTCGATATCCGATCGCCCGAAGTGGCGAAAAACGTCAAATGCGCCGCCCGCGTCCCCGCCGTCCGCGCCCGCATGGTCGCGCTTCAGCAGGCGATGAGCCTGGAACGGCCCGTCGTCATGGAAGGGCGCGATATCACGACGGTGGTGCTGCCGCGCGCGCGGTGGAAATTTTTCCTCACCGCGAGTCCGGAAACGCGGGCGAAACGCCGTCATGCCGAGATGGTTGCGGCCGGGCGGCGGGTGGATTTGCGGGAAATTCTCCGCGACATTACCATGCGCGACGCTTCGGACTACGAGGTCGGCCCGATGAAAGAGGCGCGGGACAGGGCGCTTGTCGGTGACGGCATAGTGTATCTCGATACAAGCGACATGAATCCGGACGAGGTGGTGCGGGCGATTTTGGACAGGATGAAAGATACAACGAAAAAATAAGGAATGTCGCCGTGTCGCTGTTTCAATTGAATTCCGAGTTCAGTCCGGCCGGGCAACAGCCGGAAGCCATAGACAAATTGACGAAAGGGGTGGTGTCGGGAAAATCGGATCAAACGCTTCTGGGCGTGACCGGCTCGGGCAAAACGTTCGTCATGGCGAACGTTATCGCCCAATCGGAAAAGCCCGCCCTCATCCTCTCCCACAACAAAACCCTGACCGCGCAACTCTACTCCGAGTTCCGCCAGTTCTTTCCCCGCAACGCGGTGGAGTATTTCGTTTCCTATTACGATTATTACCAGCCTGAAGCCTATATTCCCCAGACCGACGCGTATATTGAAAAAGACTCCGCCATCAACGACGATCTCGAGCGGCTGCGCCTGTCCGCCACCTCCGCCCTTCTCACCCGAAAGGACGTCGTCGTCGTCGCTTCCGTCTCCTGCATTTACGGCCTTGGCCGTCCGCAGGAGTATCAGGATATCGCCCTGACCGTCCAGCTTGGCGACGCCGTGGACCGGCGGGAATTCCTGACCCGGCTGGTGCGAATGGAATATCAGCGTAACGACTTCGACTTCCAGCGCGGCGCGTTCCGTGTCCGGGGCGACGCGGTCGACATCTGGCCCGCCTATATGCAGACCGCCATTCGCGTCGAAATGTTCGGCGAGGAAGTGGAGGATATTTACGAGTTCGAACCGCTGACCGGCGAAATCCTCATGCGTTTTCAGCACCGCGCCATTTTCCCCGCCACCCACTTCGTCCTCTCGGAAGAAGCGTCGGCGCGGGCGGTGGACGGCATTTCGGCGGAACTGGCGGAGCAACTCGCCCTGTTCAAGGGCCAGGGAAAACTCCTCGAAGCGCAACGCCTGGAAAGCCGGACCAAATATGATTTGGAAATGATCGAGGAAATCGGCTATTGCAAGGGCATTGAAAATTATTCGCGGCATTTCGACGGGCGCGCGGCGGGCGAACGCCCGGCGTGCCTGTTCGATTATTTTCCAAACCGGGACTGGCTCCTGATCGTCGACGAATCCCACGTGACCCTGCCGCAAATACGCGGCATGTACAACGGCGACCAGGCTCGGAAACGCGTGCTGGTCGATCATGGTTTCCGCCTGCCGTCCGCTCTCGACAACCGGCCGCTCAAGTGGGACGAGTTCCAGGACATCCGCCCGCAAATCATCTATGTCTCGGCGACGCCCGCCGCCTACGAACTGGAAAACAGCGGCGCGCCGGTCGAACTGCTGGTCCGGCCCACCGGCCTTGTCGACCCGCCGGTCGAGGTCAGGCCGACCAAAGGACAGGTGCCCGACATCGTGAACGAAATAAAGGCCCGCGCCGAAAAGGGCGAGCGCACCCTTGTCACCACCCTGACCAAGCGGCTGGCCGAGGATTTGGATTTGTACTGCCGCGAGCACGGGCTGAAAACGGCGTATCTTCATTCGGACATCCATACGCTGGAACGCGTGGAAATTCTGCGCGATCTGCGCACCGGCGTGTACGACGCGTTGATCGGCGTCAATCTGTTGCGCGAAGGGCTTGATTTGCCGGAAGTGTCGCTCGTGGTCATTCTCGACGCGGACAAGGAAGGATTTTTGCGCAACGCCACCAGTCTTATTCAGATAATCGGCCGCTGTGCGAGAAATACCGAAGGCCGGGTCATTCTGTACGCCGACCGCATCACCGACGCCATGCGAAAAACCATGGACGAAACCAGCCGCCGCCGCGAAGCGCAAATGGCGTTCAACCAGGAACACGGCATTACGCCGACGACGGTGAAAAGAGCGATTGAAACGGGGCTGGAAGAGTTTTTCGGCGTGGACGAAGAACATTCGGTGTACGTCCCGGCGCTTGGCGGAACGATCGTCTCCGGCGGCATGACGCCGGAAGAGGAAATCCGGTTGCTCCAGATGGAAATGGAACAGGCGGCGGGCGAAATGCGCTTTGAGGAAGCGGCGCGTTTGCGCGACAGGCTGCTTGAGTTGAAGGCCCCCATTTCCTACGCGGGAGGAGGCGCTCCCCGGCGCGGCCGCCGGGGAAAACCCAAAGGCCCGCCCAAGGGGCGACGGAAAAAGTCCGGTTCCTGACGGCATTTGCCTTGACAGGGGGGGGGCTTTTTCCCATAATTTTTGTTCCGCGCGCATTGAGCGGAACCATGACATATTTCGGCCGTCGGAATCCGGCCGGGCCCTTGCAAGGGCTGGAGCGTGAACCGGGTCAGGCGGGGAACCGAGCAGCCCTAAGCGAATCCGGCTTTGTGCAGGTCAGCCTGGTCGGATTCCGGCGGCCCTTTTTTATGCCTTATTCGATGTTTGGACGCACCAATGTATGAAGTCATGGCCAGACGGTATCGTCCCGCCGGATTCGACGGGGTGGTGGGACAAGAGCATATCGCGGGCACGTTGAAAAACGCCATCGCCCGCGATCGCGTAGCCCACGCCTACATGTTCACCGGCGGCCACGGCTGCGGCAAAACCACCATGGCCCGCATCCTGGCGAAAGCGCTCGTCTGCGAAAAAGGTC
>DAIPJX010000214.1:0-4238 GCA_036770065.1 Planctomycetota bacterium | reverse complement strand
TCCCCTCTGCCCACCATCAGGAAAAACTCCGCAATTTTTTAAACGCCGGAACCTCGGTCCCGCGCCTGTTCTTATAAGCCAAGCTCGGCGGCGGATGCGACCGCCATGGATTTAAACGCTTCCCGGAACGCGTTTCTGGCCCGCGTAAGCTGGCTTTCAACCGCCTTCTCCGTCTTGTGCACGGATTTGGAAATGTCGCGAACGGACAAATTGGATATATACTTCATTTCCAGCAACTTGCTGTACTCCTGCGGAATAACGCCCATGATGGAATCAACCAGATTGCGCAAATACTCCGACTCAAGCGCGGCGTCCGGCAGATTGTTCTTGTCCATGTCGGCAAACAGGCTTTCCAGCTCGCCGTCCACCATGCTCCATGATTTTTCGTATTCATGGGGCCGAATCATGAGCGCGTTCGTGGAACGAATGCGGTTGCGGGACAGCGTGATAAGCCAGGATTCCACCGATCCGCGCGCCGGATTGTACTGGCCGGCCTTTTCCACCGCTTCCATAAATGTATCGTGAATCACCTCTTCCGAGTGATGATGATCCCGGCCAACACGGTAGAAAACAAAACGATACAAACGGGAAAAATACGTTTCGTAAAACTCTTCCAGGGCTTTTTCATCGCCCTTGGCTATGCGCGCCAACAGGGCGGCGCCATCAATGCGCTCCCTTTTCACCGGCGCTTCCGGCAAAACCGCCAGAGCTTCGTCTTCTTCATGTATTGTAGTCATGCTCGTCCCACCGTAGAGCAACAGATATATATGATTCACCGTCAAAGGCATGGCTATGTATCGTACATCGGTATATTATTCGCCAAGTTCACCATGCAGTACGGCCACATCATCATATGTCATCCCCACCAACCGCATCCTTCGGAGTATATCAATGTTTTTTTGTGATTGCGACCGTTTTTTCTTTCGTATAATGCTCAAAATGAACAACAGGCGCATATGGACAATGTATTTTGCGTATTTTGCAAGGGTATCGCATCATGAATCGGGAATATTGGCTCGACGGATTTAACCTCTTCCATCATTGGGACTCCACCAAAGGACTCCTGCGGCCGGACTCCGGCTATGATATCGTACGGGCGATAGAACGTTCCATCCGCATACTGTCGCGCCACCTGGGCGGAAAAACCCGCATGGTGACCGTATATCTCGACGGCGGCCTGGAACGCCGCGAAACACGAAACGGCGGCATGCGCATCCGCTATGCCGGACCCGGCCGGAAAGCGGACGACCGCATGGCCGACGATGTGGCCGAACTCGGGGCAAGCGCCAAAATGGTGACGGCGGTTTCGAACGACCGCGAACTCAAGGGACGACTGTACACTCTTGGCGCGGCATGCCTGGGCGTCGGCGAATTTCTCGCAATGGTGGAAGGAAAAAAAGAGAACAGAATCAATAAAAAACGCGGGCCGGGAAGCGGACAGTTTCAATCAAAACGCGATATCGACGAAGTTATGCGCGAAAAAACCCGAACATTGTCCGAATTCGAAGTGCAAGCGTGGCTGGAATTCTTCGGAGCGGGGGAAGAGGAAAGCGGGGGGTGAAGGCAACGCCCATTATTCCGACAATTTCTTGAATGTGCCGGCGTATTTGACGTTCATCCGCGCGCGAACCTGAACCGGCTCGCGCTCTCCACCATCCACTCATAATTATTCATTGTAAAAACATTCCCGGCTCCATAGAATGCAACGATACTGGTTTTTCTTACACTGGAGTTCCGCATGGCACTACTTGAATGGCAGGGGTTGAAAAGCAAACTGGGCCTTCGACCCCAAACCGAAATACGGGAAATCGGCACCGGTCCCGGCGTAAAATGCGAAAAATGCAACGAAATGATGATGCGCGTCGACTTCGACGCCAACCTCAACGTCTGCCCGCTTTGCGATCATCACCACATCCTCGGCGCCGCGGACCGCATCCGCGTCACCCTCGATTACAACACCTTTGAAGAAATCGACGCCGACCTCGCCGCCGTCGACATACTCCAATTCAAAGGAATCGAGAATTACACCGCCAAACTCGAAACCGCACGCAAAAAAACACACACCCTCGACGCCATGGTCTCGGGCATCGGAAAACTGAAAGACCGCCCCGTCGCATTCGGCGTCACCGACGCGCGGTTCATGGCCGGATCAATGGGGTCGGTCGTGGGAGAAAAATTCGTCCGCCTCGCGGACGCCGCCATCGACCGGCACGCGCCCATGATTATGTTTTCCGGCTCCGGCGGAGGCGCACGCATGTACGAAGGGCTGTTCTCCCTCATGCAAATGGCGAAAACGTCCGCCGCACTGGCCAAACTGGACAAGGCCGGCCTTCCATTCATCAGCGTATGCACGCAAAGCACCATGGGCGGCGTATGGGCAAGCTGGGCGGCTTTGGGCGATATCATCCTGGCCGAACCGAAAGCGCAAATCGGATTCACCGGCCCGCGCGTCATCAAAACCACCATCAATGCCGAATTGCCCACCGGATTCCAGTCGGCGGAATTCCTGCTCAAGCACGGGCAGGTTGACAGGATTGTTCACCGCCACGACATGCGCGACGCTCTGGCAAGCCTTCTCGCGAAATTGATGGGACCCGTTGCCGCCGGCGCGCCGTCCGAACAAAGGAAACCCGAATGAAAACGAAAACCAGAATCGAGTCGCATGACGCGCCCGCCGCGCTTGGGCCGTATTCGCAGGCGGTCAAAGTCGGGAACACGGTCTATCTGTCCGGGCAATTGCCCATTGTGCCGGAGACGGGAGCATTGATCGGGGGAGGCATAGCCGAACAAACCGCGCAGGTGCTGCACAATGCCAACGCCGTCCTGGCCGAAGCGGGCTGCACCTTCGACAATGTGGTCAAAACCACTGTTTTTCTTGCCGATATGGCGGACTTCCCGGTCATGAACGAAGTGTACGGAAAATATTTCGATGTGGACGTCAAACCCGCCCGCTCAACCGTTGAAGTCGGTAAAATAGCATTGGGCGCGCTGGTGGAAATTGATTTTATCGCAACGATGTGACAAGCGACGGAAGAAAAGTCAAGCAATTCGGGCAAGGCCGTTTTCGTCGTATCCCGGACAATATCCAGGTTGATGTCGAAGTGCCCGTGGGCAAGCGGCTTGGCGCATGTGCTCAAGATAATCGGGTTCGCGTACGGCAATTCTCTTGTTTTTCAGGGAGGATGATGGACGCATATCCATTCTCTCCTTCAGGCAATTGCCGCGAGACAGGACCTTCCATTTCTGTTGTCCATTGATGCGGCTCGGGGCCGCCCCATACCGTAATGCCAAGCAAAAAAACTGGAAGTCAGGATTCCGGCGCCTGAGCGATAAGACTCAAAAAACGCTCCTCGTTCCGCAACGGCGCCAAATCGCAGTCCTCCGACATATGCCGAAAATCACTGTACCCCGCCTCAACCGCGCGCGACAACGTATCCAACGCCTCCCCATGATTCCCGGTCAACGCGAGACTGCACGCAAGATTGTACAAGACCCCAGGCTCCCCCGGCTTGATCAACGCCAGCCTTCTGTCCAGCCGCAACCCGTCGGCATAATACCCAAGCGCGGTCAAATGATTCGCCGCCAACTCCAACGCCTCGATATGCTCCGACCGACGCGACAAAACCGCGCCGCAAAACTCCAGCGCATACCACATGTACGACCGCTCCTCCTTCGTCAGCGTGGAATAGCGCTCCGCGTCCTGCTCGCCCGAAGGCGGGTAAATGCTTTTCATGACGGTACTCCACAATCGAAGGTTCAGGCTTTATGGAGCGCTAGCCGTTGTCCTCAAGCATGCCCTCGACTTCCAAATCATCGTCCTCGGCAATCCCGGCCGGCGGCTCAATACGCGATACGTCCGCCGGATGAGCGGCCGACCCATGCACATACGACCCGTCTTCTCCGAACAAATCAAGCATCTCCAAAAACGCGGCAGACCCCTCGGGAGTGCGAATATTGAACGTCGCCGTCGCCAACACGCCGCCATTGGGCACCGTGGCTATCCTGGCATGAATACGGCGAAGAATATTGAACGGCAAACGCTCGCACTCGCCATACGTGAACTCGATTACCGCCTGATACGTGCCGCCGCGTTTGTCTGAAATGGTAATGGCGCTCATTGTCTCCCCTTGACCGATATTCCCCTGGCGCGCGCCGGACGGGAAGGCGCACGCCTCCGCACTCCTTCACAACACACGCATAGTCAGTATACACATCAAATAAAATAAATTCAAGCGCCG
>DAIPJX010000213.1:0-4265 GCA_036770065.1 Planctomycetota bacterium | reverse complement strand
TCCTGTTTTCAATCGGTTAATGTTGATGACGACAAATTTTGTCGTGTACAGTGCTTCAACATATACAATAATCGGCGAGCGGAAGAGAATCCCTGGAGGTTCCCTTCCGCCCGCCTGCTCCTGTTTCCGGTATCCGTTCGACAGTCAGAAAACGCCCACTTCCTCCAGGGGAATAACCTCGGACGCGGGAAGCATCTTCATGCCCTCCACGAACCCGCGCTCGTCCGACTTGGCGGGATGGGAGGATGCGTTCGTGGTCAACAGCTTCGTCCGCTCCGGCGCGAAGCGCCGAACGCTCTCTCCTCCCGTTCCCCCGGACCGGCCGTTGACAAGGGTGACGAGATCATGCACCATGCCGTTGAGTTGGCCCGCCTGGGCGGAAAGCTCTTCCGCGGCCGAGGCGGTCTCCTCGGCCGAGGCCGCGTTTTGCTGCGTCACCTTGTCCATCTGAGCCACGGCGGTGTTGACCTGATCAACCCCTTGCGCCTGTTCGTCGGTGGCCGAGGAAATTTCGGAAACAAGCCTGGCGACCGTTTCGTTCATTTTCCGGATGCTTTCGAAACTTCCGTTCAAGCGGCTCGCGACGCTGGAACCGTGTTGTACCCGTTCCACCGTGCTCTGAATGAGAAGCGTGGTGTCGCGGGCTGCCTGGGCCGACCGCTGAGCCAGGTTGCGAACCTCATCCGCGACCACGGCGAACCCTTTGCCCGCTTCGCCCGCCCGTGCCGCCTCCACGGCCGCGTTCAGGGCCAACAGATTGGTTTGGAATGCGATGTCCTCGATCGTCTTGATGATGCGGCTGATCTGCTCGGAAGAATCACTGATCTCCGACATGGCGTTGTTCATGGACTCCATGTGGCCGGCGCTTTCCTCGGACATCTTGCTGGTTTCGATCATCGTACTGTTGGTCTTGCCCGCATTGTCGGCATTCTGCCTGGTCATCGACGCCATTTCCTCAAGGGCGGACGATGTTTGTTCGAGAGAGGCGGCCTGTTCGGTCGACCCTTCGGCCAGGTTCTGAGAAGCGCCGGAAATCTGGCCGGCGGCGGCATTGACCTGTTCGGACGCGTCGTTCAGGGATTCGATGATTTCACCCAGCTTGCCGGTCATCCTCGATATGGTCAGCCAGGCGAGGACCGTTCCCGAAACAATCCCGGCGAGAGCGATGATGAATGTCGACCAGATGGTTCTGGATTCGATGGCGCGAGTCGCCTTGAGCGCCTCCGCCTGGCGGGTGCGTGTCAGCGTAAGCAAGCTCCTGATGTAATCGTCCAGTTCGTAATAGGCCGGATCCGCGGTATTTTGCAACAGGGCGGCGGCCTGCGCGTTGGAGTTGATTGCGCCTATGGCGAGAATGTCGGTTCTCGATTTGACTCCGATCTTTTCGATTTCGCCGGCCAGCGCGACCGCTTTTGCGGCCACGTCTCCGGATACGCCGGCGCCTTTCTTGAGATCGGCGATCACCGAGTCCAGCGCCGCTGTGGCGCTTTTGGCGTAGGATTCGGACTGGGCGGGATCAGTCAAGGCCACAAAATGCGACAGTTCGTACTGATACCGCCACAAGTTGCTTCGGGCATCCGACAGGGCCATGGAGAGACGGCGCTGCGCGGAAGAGGCGTCGAGAGGCACGGAATCGATGAGCGATTCCAGCGCCTTGTCCGTTTTCTGCCAGAACGGATGGATTTCGGCCACGAGGGCGAGAGCCTGATTATTGGTGTTGTGGGACGCCATCTCCGCGACATCGTTCGTCGTTTTTACGTACTCGTTCCACAACGCCCTTATGCGCCCGACGGCGGTCCTTTGCGTTTCGTCCGGGGTGTCCGGAAGATTGTCTGCATAGTTTTTCAGTTCGATTTCCATATCCTGTTCCGAGGGTCGGAACATGGTGTCCACCACTTCCTTGACGTGTTCGGGCGTGGAGGCGACGATTATTCTGGCGACGCCTTCGGCGCGGGCAAGGGAAACGCCATTGACGCGATTGAGTGCGATCGAACGGTTGGATATCTGTCCAAGCTGTTCCGTGCTTTCACTGATGCTGGTGATGCCCCAAATGCTCACCCCTGTAATAAGAATGGCAATGAGGACGAGAAGCCCCACTATTGAATAGATTTTGCCTGCCATTGACATAAGAAACCTTCCTTTCCGTAAAGGGCGGCGTGCCGACCGCCAGAAGCAGGAGTTGGTTTTTCGTGCGCAACATCGGACCTCCTCTCTCTATATTTTCAGACGGGTAAACCATGAATAGCCGGACGCGCGGTCATGCTGTGCATGTCGCCTGCTCCGGGTTCTGAAAACGTCCGACATTGTCCCGCAGTTGCCCATATGTCAACGGTTTGCTGAACAAATAGCCTTGGGCGTACTGAACGCCGTATTCGCGTATCAACGCAAGCTGTTTCTCGGTTTCCACACCTTCCGCAATCAGGTTCATGTGAAGATAACGGGCAAGCTCGATCAGCGTCCGCAACAAGTGTTGCCGTTGAACATCATCCTCCAGTCCGTCCAGGAAAATTTTTTCGGTTTTAATCGCATCGGCGGACAGCATTATCAGATTTTCCATGGACGAGTGTCCCGTGCCGAAATCGTCCAGGCTCACCTTGATTCCGTAATCCTTTAACTGCCCCAGCGTATCAAGGCTGTTTTTGTCAAAATTTATTTTCGCGCTTTCGGTTATCTCGACGTTCAGTTTTTCGGGAGGGAAGCGGGTTTCCTTCAGGCAGTCAAGCAAACCTTTGATAAATTTGGCGTCGATCTGCTGTGTCGGCGAAAAGTTGACGTCGAGGGTGAAATGTTTCCTCGCAAGCCCCGCGGCGACACACTGGCGCATCGCCTCCCTGCGCACCCAGTCATCCACCTGCCCGACCAGGCGCAACTGTTCCGCCGCCCGAATGAAATCGATGGGCGGCACTTTTTCGCCGGTCGGCGTCGTCCACCGGCAAAGCGCCTCCACACCGATCCAGTTCCGGTTTTCCACATTCACGATGGGTTGATAGTTGACGGCGAAGCCCTGCATTTCATTGAAAATGCAATTGATGAAACAATCCCGAAGCTTCAGGTGCTTCTTGGCTTCCCGATCAATATTCTCGTCGTATACGGCGAACCCGTCTTCGGCGTTTTCCGCCGCGTGAATGGTCCGCAACAAAAGATTCCTCATTTCATTTTTGACGTATTTTCCGTAGACGATTCCGATATTAATGGGAAAATGAAGATGGAGAGTGTTGCCGCCCGCATTGAGGGTCCACGATTTCTTGAATCGCCGCTGTATTTCCGCAACCCGGGCGTATGCGTCATCCATGGACATTTTTCTTCCCAGGATTGCGAACCCGTTGTTCACCCGGTACAGTTGCACCCGACGGGATTCGCTGACAAGCAGCCAGCCGCTAATCTGCTTGAGGAGATCGTCGCCGCAATCCCAGCCGTATAATTCGTTGATGTCGTTGAATCGTTTTATTTTGAAATAGATAAGAACGACCGTCTCCAGATTCGCCAAAACGTTGAGGTCTTCCTCCAGCTTGTTTCCGTTCGGCAGGTTCAACAGATTGTCGAAATAGGTGCGGTCGGTCAATTGGTACTCGGACAGGATAACGTCGCTGACGGTTGATATTGTCAGAAGGATGGAAGGGTGGTCTTCCCACATTATGGTTCGGGCGACAATTTGCTCCCAAAGAGTCATTTCCGACCAATAATAGATGCAGGTATATTCCCGTTTTTTTTCGCACTCGGCCACAATTTGGTCATAGATCGATATGAATTCGGGCCAAAATAGCCTTCGGTAATCGGTCCCGATAATCTCCGATTCCATTTTTCCCAAAACAATGGAAACGTTTCGATTGATATAGCGAATAATGCCGTCGCGACCGACAATCAGTATGGAGGCGGGCACCTCGTCCAACAACAACCCCAATCGTCTCTGTTTTAATCGATTTTCCATGATGGCGCACCTCTAGGCATTGCCATTTGCCGCTCTTTGTTGGTCCATACTAGTGACTGTCGTTTTTCCTTTCGCATGTTTCTACGGTTCGCGGATAAAAAATGCCTGAAATTCGGCAAGCCATTGAACGGCAAGCGCTATTCCATTTGTTGCCAATGTGTATTTTTTTAATTAGGTCTTCCCCACAGTACACGACTAAAAAACAGTAAATTTGATGCAACCTGTTGAATGGATGACAATAACGAGGAACATGGCGGGTGACAGCTTCAATCGGAATGCCCGAAAGGAGATGGTATGAAAGACGTGTGAGGCGAAAACAGTTTTCCGTATGAGAATA
>DAIPJX010000212.1:0-4287 GCA_036770065.1 Planctomycetota bacterium | reverse complement strand
ATTGTTAATTGTTAATTGTCACTTATAACCGTAGCGTCCGTCCCGTCACGGGATACTGAGGGTCGGTAAAACCAGGCGTGGACGAATGACCCGGCGCCACCAAACCATCCACAAATGCCTCGTCCTCCGCGCAAAGCGAAGTCTCCAGCCCCGCAAGATAATCCTTCCACTGCGCAAGCGTTCGCGGACCCGCAATAACAGCATCCACAGCGACATTGTTCAAAACCCACCCGAGAGCAAAATGACTGGTGCTTACGCCATGCGCTTCCGCATACGCCTTTATGCGCTGGGACGCATCAAGCGATTCGCGCCTGAACTCAGTTTGCAAAATGCGCCGATCCCCGCGCGCCGCGCGGCTCCCCTCGGGCGGCGCGTCCATACTGACATACTTTCCCGTCAACACGCCCCGTGCCAAAGGGCTATACGAAACCACACCCACGCCGTAATGACGGCAGGCGGGGAACAATTCCACCTCCGACATTCTGTTCATGATATTGTACAGCGGCTGACAAGCGGCGGGACGATCTATGCCGGCATCATCGCAACAACGCGACAACTCCGCAATGCGCCACGCCTTGAAATTCGACACGCCCATATACCGTATCTTTCCCTGCCGTTGCAGATCGGCCATCGCCCGAACCGTCTCCTCCAGCGGCGTCTCCATGTCGTCCCGGTGCAGATAATACAGGTCTATATGGTCGACCCCCAATCGCTTCAAACTTCTTTCCACCGCCTGAAGTATGTACCCGCGCGACATGCTCGGACCGGTAACGTTCGGCACACCGGCGGGAACGCCCGACTTGGTTGCAATCACCCATCGTTCGCGATCGCCCCGAATGGCGCGTCCGACCGTTTCTTCGGATTTGCCCATATTGTACGCGTCGGCGGTATCAATAAAATTGACGCCCGCCTCACGTGCGTTCGCCACAATTTCAAGAGCATCCGTTTCATTTGTCTGTTCGCCGAACATCATGGCCCCGAGACATAATGTCGACACCTTCAACCCGCTGCGGCCAAGCCTCCGGTATTCCATGCCAAGCTCTCCTTTTTCGAGCCGGTTATTCCACCGGCACATCCAAGAGTTTATTGTCCATCCACACCTTGAGCGTATCCATCCCTTCCTGGGTGGAGCCGTACATGCCGTTGGCGATATCACGGATAACCGCGGCCCACCGTTCCGATATATCATGAAAATACGGGTTGGGTGTAAAAAAGACCGACGCGTTTTGCACCAGCCCGCTCAGCGTCTCCGCATATCCCTCCATCGAGGCAATCGCCATTTGCACCCGACTGTCCTCGAACACGGAACGCCTTGGCGGATTCATGGAATTCCATTCGAGAACGGACCATAACTGGAATTCGCGGCTGGTGAAATACTGGATAAACAGCCATGATGCGTCGGGATTGGACGAAGCGGGATTGATCGCGAGTCCCCAGGCCCACAAATTGGACTTGATTTCGCTCTCGGGCGAATCGGACGGAGCCGGCGGATACACAACGCCCAATTTGCCGGATTGCGACGATAGGGCGTTGGCGTGATAGCCAAGCGTGCAACTGTCGTAGAGCAAAGCGGTTTTCCGTTCGCCGATATCGTCAAGGCAGCGGTACCAGTCGAAGAATTCCCAGTCGGGCGCGCCGCATTCCTTGAGCATCGTTACCCATTGGTCGGTGATGGCGACGGCTTCGGGCGAGTTGACGGTTGAGACGAGCCTTCCGTTTTCCACCGTCATGTCTTTTGCGCCATGGTTGACGAATGCGGTGATATACCCGGAGTGAAGGGAATTCCAGGCTCCCAGCCCCCGCGCGGCGACGCCGTATGTGTCATCGCCTTCAAAGTGATTGAGATGTCGCCCGGTTTCGATCAATTGCGTCATGGTTTGCGGGGGCGCCAGGCGGAAGTTGCTCAGAACTTCCCGGTTATAGATGAGGGCGGCGAATTCGAATCCCACCGGCAGCGCCCAGAGCGGTCCGTCGCCGACGGCTGTTCCCGCGCGGCCGTTCCAGCGGAAGGCTCCGGCGACGGCGGGGAAAAAGTCGCCCATATTATAGGTTGCCCGTGTTTTGGAGGGATCGTAGAGAAATGCGTCGAGTGCCATCATGCGTCCGGTCGGCGCATATTCCCATACTTGATACGGGCCTGTCATGTACACGTCGGGATTGCCGACGCCGCTTGCCAGCGCCTTGTCCAGCGTGCTGAAATAGCGTCCCTCCGGCTGAATCATATAAACGACTTTGATGCCGGTCAGCGTTTCGAAATCCCCCAGCCGCCGCTTGATCCCCACCGCGTAGGGGTGGTCGTCCAGCAGCACGCGGATAACCTGCCCCTGGCATTGCCGCCAACTGAATTCGTCGGCCGGGAAAGCGGAAAAAAAGGGAACGGGAAGAAGAGCCAGTAGGCACAGAAAAAACGTTCGCCGCACAGAATCCTCCCGTTTTTTTTGTGAAGCATTGCCGGTCTTACCCGGCATTTTCTATTTCCCTGGCGCTTGCGACCGCCGTTCCCACCTTGCCGACGACGATGCCCGCCGCCATGGTGGCCAGCCGCGCGCCCAACTCGAGCGGCGCTCCTATCGCCATCGACGCCGCCATGCACGAAAGCACGGTGTCGCCGGCTCCGGTGACGTCGTACACTTCCCGCGCTTTTGACGGCAGCATGGCCGGTTTTTCGCCTGCGTCTTCGTGCTGGAACAGCATCATGCCGCGTTCGCTCATGGTGACGAGGACATTCCTGATGCCGTGGCGCCTCATAAGCGAACGCGCCGCTTCGGCAACCGCGGCGTCGGACGACACGTCCATGCCGGTGGCTTCGGCCAGTTCGCGGCGGTTTGGTTTTACCAGGTCGGCCTCGGCGTATTTTTCGTAATGCCTGCCTTTTGGATCGATGGCGACGGGGATGTTTCGCGCATTGGCCCGTTTGATGAGTTCCCGGGTCAATGACGGCGTCATGACCCCTTTTGCGTAATCGGAGGCGGCGACCGCGCCGACCTGGTCCAGCAGCGCGTCAAGGATGGAAAGAACCTGTTCCTCCACCGCTCCGGCCAACGGCGCGACGATTTCCTCGTCGAAGCGGACGACTTGCTGAATGCCCGCGACAATGCGTGTTTTGACGATTGTCGGTCGCGAAGGATCCCGGACCAGAGACAGGTTCGCACGTCCGTCTTCCTTGAGAAAGCCACACAGGAGATCCGCGTTGGCGTCATCTCCGATCACGCTGACCGCAATCGGGAGGACGCCCAGCGACTCGAGATTTTTGACGACGTTGCCCACGCCGCCCGGTATTATCACTTGGCGGCTGACATGGACGACAGGAACAGGCGCTTCGGGGGATATTCGGTTCGCCGAACCGTAGACGTAGCGGTCCAGCATAATGTCGCCGATGCACAGCACTTTGACGCCGGCCATTTTGCCCAAAAGGGATGCAGCCTCCCGCCCCATTCCTTACCCTCCGATATTATTATTGAGAGGCGTCCGTTTCGGCGTCGCGAAGTTGTGTTTGGGGAAGAGGTCGGCGGTGTATTTGGCGAACGATCCAATGGTCGGCCCGTATCCGCGCGAATACATCTGGTATTCGAGATCGTATCCCATGTCGGTGGCGGTCTGATAGCGTTGCATTGGGTCTTTTTGCAGCGCCTTGTAGACGATTTTGGTGATTTCCGGCGGGATATCGTGCCGTTCCGATTCGAGTCGCGGCAGTTCGGCGCGCTTCACGCGATCCAAGGTGTCGTTGGTGTCGGAGCCGACGTAGCCGTTGTTGCCGGTGAGGAGTTCGGCGTAGACGATCCCGAGGGAGAACAGGTCCGAGCGCGCGTCGGTGATGCGATAATCGGCCTGTTCGGGGGACATGTATTCGACTTTGCCCATGAGGACGCGTTCTTCATCCTGTTCCATGTAATTGCGCGCCTTGGCGATGCCGAAGTCGGTGAGTTTGCATTCGCCTTCGGTGTTTATCAGGATGTTTTTCGGCGAGACGTCGCGGTGGACAATGTTCAGGGGTCGGCCGAGCGCATCGGTTTTTGTGTGGGCGTATTCGAGTCCCCGGCAGATTCGGCTGATGATGAAGGTTGCGATATCAAGCGGAATTTTCCGTTTCAGATCGAAGTGCCTGAGCAGGAACTGTTCAAGATTGATCCCGTCGATATATTCCATGGCGATGAAGAAGCCTTCGGACGTGCGTCCGAGTTGATATATTTGAACAATATTCGGGTGGACAAGGTTTCCGACGAGCTTGGCTTCGCCGATGAACATGTCGACGAATTCCTTGTTGTTGGTATAGCGGGGGATGATGGT
>DAIPJX010000021.1:0-16001 GCA_036770065.1 Planctomycetota bacterium | reverse complement strand
TTTGGGGGCTGGCTTCGCCCCCAAACCCCTCAGCCAGCATTCTGCTGGACCAGGAATTTTTAGACTGAATTCAACGAGAGTGGTTGGATGTGATGCGGATGCTATTTGCCCGGATCGACTTTTTTCCAGCCGGCGGGCGATTTCATGCTTGGAAGGACTTCCGGTTTCGCGCCGACCGGCGCGGCGCGGCGAACAGGCGCATTCCCCTGAGGACGAACGCGTTTGGCCAACTCTTTCAAAACCGGAGTTTTCGCCTGATCCAGAACGCGGCTTCCCATTCCGCCGTCCCGTCCGCGATGAACCGCCTGCAAACGATACAAACTGCCGGAAGTCATTTCCGGTTTTTCAAAAAAACGCGTCCCCCCCGCATACCGCTGTTCCTGAACCCGCACAGTTCCGTCATCGCCAATATCGGCGACAATCAATTCGCGATCATCCGCCGAAGCGGACCGAACAACGCTCTCGTCGCGCACCAACCGCCGACGCGGCCGTTCCGGCGGCGCAACCGACCGAACCGAAGAAGACAAAGCCTGGGACCCGGGCCGCACCGCATCCGCCGTCCGGGACGCCGCGAACATGGAACGGACAAACAATACCCACCCCGCCAAGGCCGCAATAGTCAAAAAACCAATAGTCAAACTCCACCGGCCGTCCGCCATGAACTCTTCAACAACGTCCAACGGAGGACCGGGACGCGGCATGGCGACGGCAATCGCCGTCTCCCAATCAAGATTGGGCCGCAACCCGCTCTTTTCCAGCCAAATCAGGCGTTTTCCGTCCACATCGACCCATTCGCCCGCCACGTCAATATACGGCGGCAATTCCTGAGCGGTTCCGTTCGGGCCAAGGTCGGGACCGAAAGCGGCTTCCACCGTGCCGTTTCTACCCAAAAGCCAGCCCTGCCAGGCGACGTCGCCAAGACGGGCGGTGCGGAGGTTTTCGGCAATATATCCGGCGGTGGAAACAGCGTCGGGCTTCGGATGCTGATCGGCGGAAACGACATCGAGCCGGATTGACCATTGCCTGCTCGTTCCGCCGTCGTTGAAGATGAAATCCCTGGTCACCGACGCGGTCACCGCGTTCTCCGGCGGCACGCCGCCGCCCAGCGAAAAAAGCTGGCGGGAATTGTCTTCTATGACCGCAAACGAACAGCCTGCCGGCAAAAGCGATGAAAGTTCGGTATGCGAGGCGCGGAGCGCCTCGAGCGCCTCGTCCTGCTTGTCGGCGGACGGGGCTATTTCCAGAAACCCGCGAATGCCCTCGAACCCGGGCGGGAAAGGCCGCACTTCGCGCCGCGCGGAAGCGTTTTTCCGCACCTTGTCCAGCGCCACGGTCATATGACGGTAGAGCGTGTCCAGAATGCCCTTGGCCTCGAGGTTGAGGTTTTTTTCCTGATTGCTCCGCGCCGCGCTTTTCGCGTCGACGAACGCGGCGGCGAGCGTTTGGGAATGACGGGCTATTTCACCCGCTTCCTGGCGTTCGGCGGTTTCGCGCCGGACGTTTTCGGCATCGGCCCGCGCTTGATCGGCCGTCACTTTGCCCTGAAACAACCACACAGCCAGCGCCGTTATCAAGCTCAGGCCCAAAGGCGCGACAATGCCCGGCCAAATCCTGAACTTGCGTGGTTGTGTTTTCGTTTCCGCCATGCCGTTTCCCGTGTCCCCTCGTTATTTTCGTTTCCCGCTCCGGAAATATCCGCCCGAGACGCCTTTGACGTCGGAGATAATCAGGAAACTGCCATAGTGATCGGATATGGCCTTGACCCGCTTCTGATGCTTCCGGGAGCAAATAACCTTGATAACCAGGCGCGGGCCGCTTCTGCCCTCGCCCATAATGACAGTGGTGCCGAACCCGGCTTCGCGAAGCGCCCCGACCAGCGCGTCGGAGTGCTCGTTTTGCTCGGCGATAATTTCCGCCAGAACATACGCGTCCATCAGTTTTGTTTCGAGAAACGACCCGACGATGTTGCCGGTCGCGTATCCGGAACAATAGGCGACAAGCTCGGGAAAGCTGAGCGTTTTTCCGCCTCCCATGATGATGTTCATTACGGAAATGAACACCATCACCTCAAAAAACCCGAGGCATGCCGCTATGATGCGTCTGCCCTTGACGACCATCAACAACCGGAAAACGCCAATGGTCACATCGACGCAGCGTGCAAGAAAGATGAAAAGCACCGTATACGTCGGGTCTGAAAGCATAGTGTCCGCTTTGCCGTCGAAATTATGGAAAACGCACGAACCCATCCATGCATTATATACATTCGCGTCTACCGGGCAATCCCATTCCGAACCGCCCGGCGAAGGCCCTCCCTACGCTTCGTCCTGAGCGGCCGCCTTGGCGGCGAGTCTGACCTGGCGCTCGATTTTTTTCCGTTCCGTTTCGGTCCGGATGCGTTTGCGCATGCGGAGGTTTTCCGGCGTGATTTCGAGCAACTCGTCGTCTTCGATATATTCGAGCGCCGCTTCCAGCGAAAATTCGCGCGGCGGCGCGAGATCCGCGTTTTTGTCATGCGAGCCGGAAGCGCGGACGTTGGTCAATTTCTTTTCCCTGCACACATTGACCTCCAGGTCGTCCGGCCGGGAATTTTCGCCGACGATCATGCCTTCGTACACGTCGGTCGACGGCCAGATGAAGAACTGCCCGCGCAGTTGCAGCCCGTCCAGCGCATAGGCGGTCGCTTTTCCCTGCGCCGACGACACCAGAACGCCGTTGGAGCGGCCCGGAACATCGCCCTTGAACGGTTCGTAATCCCAGAACACGTGGTGAACGACCGCTTCGCCGCGCGTTGCGGTCAAAAGACGCGAACGAAGGCCGATCAGCCCCCGGCTGGGAATTTTGAACGAAAGGTGCAGGCCGCCGTTCCGGTGCTCCATTTTCTCGAGCGTGCCCTTGCGGAATCCGACCAGCTCCATCACCTTGCCGCTCGATTCTTCCGGCACGTCGACGGAAAGCAGTTCGACCGGCTCGTGCTTTTCGCCGTTGATGGTGCGGAAGACAACGTGGGGCCGGCCTACGGAAAACTCGAACCCTTCGCGCCGCATCGTCTCGATGACAATGCCCAGGTGCAACAGACCGCGCCCGCCGACGAGAAAACCGTCCGGCGTCGGATCCATGCGAAGAGCGATGTTCGACCGCAGTTCGCGTTCCAGGCGTTCCTTCAAATGGCGGCTGGTGACGAATTGCCCTTCGCGCCCGAGGAACGGGCTGTCGTTCGCCTTGAACTCCATGGTCAGGGTCGGTTCGTCGATTTGGATGACGGGCATTCCTTCCGGCTGTTCCATGTCGGCGATGGTGTCGTAGATGCCGATGTCGGGAATTCCGGTCACAAGCGCAATGTCGCCGGCGCGCACTTCCTTCACGCCGCCCTTGCCGATGCCGTCGAAAATCTGGATCGTTTCGATTCTGCCGTTTTTCCTTCCGCCGTCCCGGAGCATGACGGCGACGTCGGATTTTTCGCGGATAACGCCGCGATTGACCCGGCCTATGGCGATACGGCCGACGTAATCGTTATAGTCGATGGCCGCGACCTGCATTTGCAGAGGCCCGTCGACGTCCGCTTCCGGCGCCGGAATTTCCTTGATGATCGCGTCCAGGAGCGGGCGGAAGTCGGTGGATTTGTCGTCCATTTCGGTTTTGGCGACGCCCTGGCGCCCGCTGGCGTAAATGACCGGGAAATCAAGCTGTTCCTCGGTCGCTTCCAGTTGCAGGAAAAGATCGAAGACTTCGTCCAGCACTTCGTGCGGACGGGCGCCGGGACGGTCGATTTTGTTGATGACGACCAGCGCCCTGAGTCCCGCTTCCAGCGCTTTTCTCAAGACGAACCGCGTCTGCGGCATGGGACCGTCGAAGGCGTCGACGAGGAGCAGAACGCCGTCGGCCATGTTGAGGACGCGTTCCACTTCGCCGCCGAAGTCGGCGTGGCCGGGCGTGTCGATAACGTTGATGCGGATGCCGTTGTAGTTGATGGCCGCGTTTTTCGAAAAAATGGTGATGCCGCGCTCGCGTTCAATCGCGTTCGAATCCATGACGCAGATGTCGACGTCCTGGTTCTGGCGGAAAACGTTCGTCTGTTTCAGGAGCGCGTCGACCAGCGTTGTTTTTCCGTGGTCGACGTGGGCGATAATGGCAATGTTTCTCAAGTCGTCAATGCGTTGCTTCATCGAATCAGTCCGTTCCTTGTGTGCTGTCGCCCGACGGGGCGAGAAAATCCTCTATGTCGTCCAATAACCGTTCGCGGTCGGAGTAGTTTTCCGTCGGCACGGGAAGCGAGTCGCGAAACCATTGCCCGTACCGTTTGATCGCCACCCGCCTGTCGGCGATGATGGCGACGCCCCTGTCCGTTTTCGACCGGATGAGCCGGCCGAATCCCTGGCGGAAGCGGATGACGGCGGAAGGGAGCGAGTATTGCATGAACGCGTTGCCGCCGTCGGCCTCGACTTTTTCGCACCGCGCCTCGATAATCGGATCCGTCTGCACGCCGAAAGGCAGGCGCGCGATGGCCAGGCACGACAACGCGTCTCCCTGAACGTCCACCCCTTCCCAAAAGGAGTGGGTGCCGAGAAGAACCGAGCGGTTGCCGCGCTTGAAAATGGCGGTGATGTTTTCGCGCGATCCGCTCCTGCCCTGCGCGAGCAGGTTGATGCCGTCGCCCAAAAATTCCTTTTCCAGAACGTCGGCGACGCGGGACAGCATGTCGTAACTGGTGAACAGGGCCATTCCCCGCCCTTCGGTGCGGCGGTAGACTTCGGACAAAAACACCGCCAGTTCCGCCGCGTAGTCGCCGTCCTTGCCGCCGGGTTCGGGCAGAAAGACGGGAGCGGCCACCATGCACTGGTTCGCATAATCGTACGGCGTGCCCGCGTTATAGGTAATGAGCCGCTCGCGCGGAATAAGCGAAATACCGAGGCGGCGGGCGAGAAAATCGAACTTGTTCTTCACCGTCAGCGTGGCCGAACAAAACACGACCGACTGTTTTCTCTGATACAACTGGTCGAACAGGAGCGGGCCGACCTCGACCGGCGCCGCCACCGCCCGAACCATGCCCGGCTTCGATCCGGCGCGTTCGATCCAGTAGACGTAGTCGTTGCTGCCCGCTTCGAGAATGAAGGTCGCGTCCTCGGTGATTTCCCGCATCCATTGCACCGACGCGTCCAGCTCGCGGGTAAACTCCTGCTGATACGGAATCGACCCCTCGTCAAGCTCGCGCAACAGCCCGGCCAGCGCTTCGACGCCGTGCAGGACTCCGGCGAGCGAAGCGAACAACGCGCGCTCCGCCTTCTCCACCGGCTCCCATACAAGCGGGCGTTTTTCGTTCGCGGCGAACCGGGCCGATTCGCCGGATTTTTTCGACGCGAGCGCTCCGTCCAGCGCGTGGAAAAACGGCGATATTTCCTCGTGCGCCCGTCCCGCCGCTTCGCGGATTTCGTCAATGTGCTTGAGCGCCATATCGGAAAAGTCGCCCAACGTTCCGCCGGCGGCGGCGAAGATTTTTTCCATGGACGCGGTCAGCCCGGTCGAGCCCTTGCGTCCGGCCCGATGCAGGCGGTTGATGGCCGTGGTTATGCGCGACGGCGTCAATTCAACCGCCAGATGGTTCGTCGCCGCGTCTTCGAGATTGTGCGCCTCGTCGAAAATCAGATGACGATAATCGGGAATGGCGGGACTGCGCGAACCGAGTTCGGCGAACACGAGCGAATGGTTCGCCACCACGACGTCGGCGTCCTGCGCCTCGGCCCGCGCCTTCCACAGAAAACACTGGCGGAAGCGCTTGCACGAGCGGCCCAGGCATTCGTCGCCGACGGTGGACAATTTCGCCCACAGCGGCGCGAAGTGCGGCCGCCCCGCGACGATGTTTTCGGAAATGTCGCCGGTTTTGGTCCAGACCGCCCACGGCAAAAGGTTCAGCAGGCGCATTCTGTCGTCGCTGTCCAGTTCCGATTCCATTTGATCGAGAAGATACAGGAGCTTTCGCAGGCACAGATAATTGCGCCGCCCCTTGAGGAGCGCGGCCTTGAAGTCGATGCCGAGCGCTTTTTGCACCAGCGGCAAATCTTTTTCGAACAGTTGCGACTGCAAATTTTTCGTATTGGTGCTGATGACGACGGGCGTCTTGTTTTCCACCGCGAAGGTGAGGGCGGGCGCCAGGTACGCGAGGCTTTTTCCGATGCCGGTTCCCGCTTCCACCATGAGGTGTTTGCCCATGTTCATCGCTTCGGCGACATGAACGGCCATTTCCATCTGGCCGCCGCGGCTTTCGTAGCCGGGAAACGCTTGCGCAAACGCGCCGCCGGGACTGAACCAGCCCTTCACATTGTCCGCGTTTATCGGGTCGAACTCGCCTTCGCCGTCGATGGGCGGGCGCATGGAAAACGGTTTTCTGAGCGCGAACAGGTTGGCGAATTCCGTCTCTTCGCCCATTTTCCGCGACAGCCGTTCGGCTGAAAGGCGCTGGAAGAATTCGCGGTACGGATGGCGCGCATTCGACGCGAGAAGCCGGTTCATTTCGCCGATGGCGGCGAGAGGAATGTCCTCCGCCTTTTCGAGAATACGCTCCCATAATTGCGCGAGCGTCTCGCAATCGGCCAAGGCGCGATGGGAAGATTTGTCGCGGGTGAATTCGAAAATTTCCGAAAGCACCGCCAGGCTGTGGCTGGGCAAATCGGGAAAGCAGATGCGCGACAACTCGACCGTGTCCAGCACGGGATGCTTGAAACGATCCTTCGTGGCGATGCGGAGAAACTGCCGATCGAACGCGGCGTTATGGGCGATGCACAGCGCGTTTTCCGGCAGGAACTCGAGAAAATCCTCGAGCACCGACGTTGCGTCGCGCGCGTCCTTGAGCATGTTCGGCGTAATGCCCGTCAGCTTGATGATGCCGGGCGAAAGCGGCATGTCGGGATTGACCAATTCGGAAAACTCGCCCGCCGGCACGCCGTCTTCGAGAATGAGCGCCCCCACCTCGATAATCCTGTCCTTGTACGGATCGGGACCGGTTGTTTCCAAATCTATCGCAACGACTGCCGGATACATGCCAAAGTTCCATTCAACCAAAAGAAGAACGCCGCCAAACATTCGCGGCGTTGTCTGCGTCATCAATAAACGCTGGCCGGATCAATCAATCCAGCGCGGCCGCAACTGCCAGCCTCCCCTGCCGTCCGCGTCTTCCGGCGCCACCGGCGTTTCCGCCAGTATATCGCGCGCCGACACGTTTTGCTCAACCGGCACGTCCACCACGGACGCGCCTTCGAACCGCTCGAGAAATTCATCCGCCACCGCCCGGTAATCTTCCGCCCCGGCGCTTTTCGGATCGTACGCGGTTATCGGAATGCCCCGGCTGGGCGCTTCGGCCAACCGGATATTGCGGCGAACGGCGGTGCCGAAAACTTTTCCGGGCAAATATTTTTCAACCTCAATCCTGACGTCCTTCGCCAGGGTCGTCCTGCCGTCGAAGCGGCAGAAAACCACTCCCGCCACCTCGAGTCCGGGATTGAGCGATTCCGACACCAGCCGAACCGTGTGCAGCATCTGGCTGATGCCGCGCAATGCCAGATACTCCGCTTCCATCGCCACCAGAACCGCGTCGGCGGCGGCGAGTCCCGAGACGGTCAAAAGTCCGAGGCTTGGCGGACAGTCCATTAATATATAGTCGTATTGATCGCGTATTCCCGCCAGCGCGTTTTTCAGCCGCGTGTTCCGGTCGGGGATATTCGCCAGTTCGATTTCCGCTCCGGACAAATCGAGATTGGCCGGCAGCGCTTCCAGCCCGTGCACGCGGCGAATGACCTGTCGCGGATCGGCCTTGTCAATCAACACGTTGTACACCGATTCCTCGGTCACGTTCGGGTCAAGCCCGATATGGTCGGACAGGTTGCCCTGCGGATCCAGATCCACCAAAAGGACGCGTTTGCCCCGTTCGGACGCGAGAACCGCGCCGAGATTGACCGTGGTGGTGGTTTTGCCCACTCCGCCTTTCTGATTCATGACGGCGATAATTTTCGCAGCCACCAGTCTCCGCCTTTCGCAGTAAAAAAACGTGACCCAACGTCACGTTTTGATAAAGCACCCCGAATCTTTCGATCATCCAGTATATCCCGATGGAATTCCCAACGCAACCAAAACCGCCCGCCCCGACCCGAATCAGGAAAAAACGCCACCCGCCAACCGCCCGGCCGCATCGTCCGTATCCGTATTCGCGTCCATGCGGACAACCTCGGCGGGAAATTTCCTGAACCACGTATCCTGGCTTCGCACCAGACGGTTGGTCGCGAAAGCGAGTTTTTCCACCGCCTGTTCCAGCGTTTCCTCGCCGCGAAAATAGGGGAAAAATTCCTTGTACCCCACCGCCTGCAAAGGCGTCCGCGAAATGGCCGCCCGCTCCTCAAACACCATGCGCGCTTCCCGCTCAAGCCCCGCCTCGACCATCCGGCCAATCCGCTCGCGCACCCGGCTGTGAATATCGGCCCGTTCCCGCTCAATCCGCACCATGACGAACTCGTGCCGAGGCTCGGCGAAAAACGCGGCGGCGCGCTCTTTCCGGTCCGGCGAATGGAATCCGGCCCACTGCGTTTGTCGCCGGCTGATGCCGCTCCCGGTGAGCGCCGCCACTTCGAGAGCGCGAACGAGACGCCGAATGTCGGAAGGATGAATTTTCACAGCGGCGGCGGGATCGAGCGCGGCCAACTCGGCATGAAGCGCGTCTCCGCCCTCGCGTTCCGCCCGCGCCTCCAGTTCGGCCCGGAGGGCCAAATCCGCACCAGGCCCTTCGAACAATCCCTCGAGCAGCGCTTTGTAATAAAACGCCGTCCCGCCGGAAAGAAACGGCAACTTGCCGCGGGAACGGATATCGGCTATGGCCCGCTCCGCCTCCCGCACAAAATCGGCGGCGGAAAACGTTTCGGTCGGCTCGACCAGGTCGAGGCAATGGTGCCGCACCCGCGCCCGCTCCTCCGGCCCCGCCTTGGCCGTCGCGACGTCAAGCCCGCGATACACTTTCATCGAATCGACGGAGATGATTTCCCCGCCCATGCGTTCGGCGACGGCGAGCGCCAAACGCTCCTTGCCGCTCGCCGTCGTTCCAAGAATAATCCGCAACTTCCCGTTCACGTCGTATAGTCCGCATTGATTTTGACATATTCATAGGAAAAGTCGCAGGTCATCATCATCGCCTCGCCGTCGCCCAAACCAAGATCGACGTCGAGGTCCACTTCCTTCGCCTTCATCAAGCGGGACAATTCCGCCGCGTCGAACTCCACGGGAGAGCCGCTCACGAACATCGGCTTGCCGCACAGGCGCATCGACACCCTGTCCTCGTCCACCTTCGCCGGACTGCGGCCCAGCGCCATGATGATTCTGCCCCAGTTGGGATCGTTGCCGAACATCGCGGTCTTGACCAGCGGGCTTTCGGCAATGGTTCGGGCGGCGAGAACGGCGTCCTTGTGCTTTTTCGCGCCGGTGACGCGGATATTGACGAGCTTGGTCGCGCCTTCGCCGTCAATGGCGATTTGCCGCGAAAGCGCCATGGCGACCTCGGACAAGCCGCCGACCAAAGCGTCGAAACGCTTGCCCGACGCCTTGTCGATTATCCGCGAAGACGTCTTGCCCGACGCCAGGACGAGCAACGTGTCGTTCGTCGACGTATCGCCGTCCACGGTGACCATATTGAAGGTGCAGGCGGCGATTTCGGTGAGCGCGGTTTTCAGCGCCTTCGCGTCGACCGCGGCGTTGGTCGCCAGAAATCCGAGCATGGTCGCCATGTTCGGCGCAATCATGCCGCTGCCCTTGCACGCGCCGGCAATGACGATATCGCCCTCGAGCCGCGCGCTTGCCTGCTTCGGCCTGAGATCTGTCGTCATAATGGCTTTGGCGAAATCGCCCGCCTTGGCCTTGCCCGCGCCGGCGAGCGCTTTTTCAATGCCCGCCTCCATCCTGTCCATCGGCAACTGCCTGCCGATGACGCCGGTGGACGCGATCAGCACCTGATCCTCGGGCGCGCCGAGATTGCCCGCGATTTGCCGAATCGTCGCGTGCGCGTTCTTCTTGCCTTCCCTGCCCGTGCAGGCGTTGGCGACGCCCGCGTTGACCAGAACGGCGCGGGCAAGGCCGCCGGACGATTTGAGGTTTTTTCTATCGATTTTGACCGGCGCGGCGGCGACCTGATTTTGGGTGAAAACACCGGCGACGGACGCCGGTTTGTCCGCGATCAAAAGCGCAAGATCGGTCCTCGGCTTTGCCCAGTCGCGAATGTTCGCCTTGACGACGGCGACGCTGAATCCAGGCACGTTTTCGATGCTGTCGGCATTCATGGGATTCTTTCCTATGCAAATGAACAATGCGGCACGCCGCACCCGGCGCATGCTCCCGGACCGCACATGGCCGTCGGCGTCGCCGCAATCGCTTTTTCATATTCACGGCGGAAAAACCGCACCCCGACTCCCGTATCGATATGACTCCACGGAAGCGGCGAATCCAGCGGCACGTCGCGGGTGGCGAGCGCGACCGGCTCCAGCCCGTTTTCCCTGAACGCGTCGTTCCAGACGCCGGGACGGAAATGCTCGGTCCACGCGTCGAGACGCGCGCCCATTTTCCAGGCGGACAAAATAACCTTGCCGAGGCGCCGGTCGCCGCGCGCGAACACCGCCTCCAGAAGCGAAGTCGAGACGTCGTGCCCGTGGTAGGCGACGCGCTTCCGGTTGACGTTTTCGCCGACCAGACGCTGGCGCGAAGCCCAAACCTCGGGATGCGCCGCGCCGCACCACTGAAACGCGGTGTGCGATTTCGGCACAAAATTGCTGACGGAAAGATGAATCGCCGGACGGCCGCCGCCGCCCTTGCCTTTTTGGAACGGTCGGCACTTCGCCGCCTGTTCCGACAATTCGGCGATGGCGAGCGCGTCCTCGTCCGTTTCGGTCGGAAGGCCAAGCATGAAGTACAGCTTGATCTGCCGCCAGCCCCTGGAAAACGCTTCCTCCGCCGCCGCGATCAGGTCTTCGTTCCTGACGTTCTTGTTGATGACCGCGCGCAGGCGATCGCTTCCCGCTTCCGGCGCGACGGTCAGTCCCGATTTCCGCACCGATTTGAAGCGCGCGGGAATGCCGGACAGCGCATGATCGACCCGAAGGCTCGGAAGAGACAAACTCACGCCCTGCGGCGCAAGCTCCGCGTCCAGCATTTCGACCAGCGTATCGAACCGCGAATAGTTCGAGGTGGAAAGGCTGAGCAGCCCGACTTCGTCATAGCCGGTCGCGGCAAGGCATTTTCGCGCGGCTTCGGCCAACATTTCGGGCGGACGTTCGCGTTGCGGCCTGGTCGCATAGCCCGCCTGGCAAAACCGGCAGCCGTTCGGACAGCCGCGCATGATTTCCAGCACCGCCCGCTCGTGAACGCATTCGTGAATCGGCACAATGGGATTCGTCACTTGCGGCGCGGACGCGAAATCGGCGACAATGCGCCGACGCACCGGATACGGCGCGCCGCCGTCGTCCGCGACGATCACCGTCCCGTCGGCAAGCGACTCGACCGGATACAACGAAGGCGCATAGGCGCTTTCAACCGAACCCGCTATTTCCCGGATAACCGCTTCGCGGTTGTTTTTCGAAATCGGCAAATTGTTTTTGACAATGGAGAGAAGCTCGGGAAGCGAATCCTCGCCCTCGCCAATCAGGAACACGTCGATAAAGTCGGACAACGGTTCCGGGTTCATCGTGGCAGCGCCGCCCGCGATAACGATGGGCGCGTCGGTTCCCTCCCGTTCGAAACGGGTCAGGGGAATGCCCCCGAGATCGAGCATGGTCAAGACCGACGTCGCCGCCAGTTCATACGACAATGAAAATCCGACCACCTGGCAGTCGGAAAGCGGCGTCGATGTTTCCAGGGTCGCGAGACGTTTTTTCTGTCCGCGGAGCGCTTCCTCCATATCGGGAAACGGAGCGAACGCGCGTTCCGCCGCCACGCCGTCCATCCGGTTGGCGATTTCGTACAGAATCCGGATTCCGTGATGGCTCATGCCGACGGAATACACGTCGGGAAACGCCAGAGCCATTCGGCAGACAGCGTCCGGTTTGACGATTTGGTTCGGTTCTCCGCCGACGTATTGTCCCGGTCCCTCGACTCGGGCAAGAACGTGCGTCAAAGCGGAAAGCGATTCGGGCATTGCGTTGGGCATACGTGTTCCATAATAATAATGACGACAAAAGAGTTTCCGAACAACCGTCCCAACAGGGTACGGCATTGCGCCGCGCCATGCCACTGTTTTCCGCCGAAAGGATGCGATGCGCCACTGGCTTGGTCTTTCTCAACCCGAACTGTCCGCATGGATTGCGGAACAAAAACAACCGGCTTTCCGCGCCAAACAACTGGCGGACTGGCTCCACGCCAAGCGCGTCATATCGCCCGACCGCATGGCGAACATCCCAGCGGCGCTTCGCCTCGCGGTCGCGGAGAACGGTTGCGTTCGTTCCTTTGACGAAGTCGATCGAAAAGACGCGCGGGACGGACTGACCAGCAAATGGCTTCTTTCCTCCACAGACGACGCATCCAGGACGCTGGTTGAAAGCGTACTGATCATCGAAAAGGAATTGCGCCGACGGACGGTGTGCGTTTCCTCCATGGCCGGATGCCCGCTGGATTGCGCGTTTTGCGCAACGGGACGCAACGGTTTTGTCCGGAATCTTTCCGCGGGAGAAATCATCGAGCAGGCCTACCGCGCCGACGCCTATGCGCGGAGCCGCAACGACGCGCCTGGCGTCAGCCACATCGTTTTCATGGGAATGGGCGAGCCGCTTTTGAATCTTGACGCCGTTCTTCCGGCCGCCGAGCGTTTCACCGATCCGGTCGGGCTTGGGCTTTCGGGTCGGCACATCACGATTTCGACAGCGGGAATTCCCGACGGCATTCGCGAACTTGCCCGGCGTCAAGTCACGTACCGTCTGGCGATTTCGCTTCACGCGCCGAACCAGGCCATTCGCGAAAAAATCATGCCCGTCGCCAAACGCTGGCCGCTTCCGGAAATATTCGATGCGCTGGACGCGTTTTCCGCGATTGCCTCGCGCGCGCTCACATTCGAATACTGTCTTATCGACGGCGTGAACGCAACCGTTCCCAACGCGAAAGAACTGGCCGGCCGCATTCGCCGCTATCAGTGCAAGGTCAATCTGATTCCGGCGAATCCCGTCCCCGGCTGCGATTTTCGTCCACCGCAAGCGTCGGCAATCCGCGCCTTCCAGACGTCATTGGAAGACGCGGGAATTCCCGCCACGGTTCGTATGGAAAAAGGACAGGAGATTGGCGCGGCGTGCGGACAGCTAGCGGGAACCGCCAATTAATCGGGAACTGCCAATTAATAATGAACAATTAATAATGAATAATGAATGAGTCAATGGGCTAATTGACAATTACAAGCCTATGCCATTGTTTCCATTATTAATTGGGTTTAATTCATTATTCATTGTTCATTATTAATTATTAATTGGCAGTCATATCTATCGCCTGTTTCGGCGAAGGACGCTGGCTAGCGAACGCTCGCGCGTCGCCGCTTGCGCTTGTCCCATGCGATCAAGAAGCGCGGCGCGCATAAGGCGCGGGAACGGATCGGACGGATCGATACGAAGCGCTTGATCGTATTCGGCGAGAGCGGATTGCCAGTCATGAATGTTTTCGTGGAATTCGGCCAGACGAAGGTGCGGTTCGATTTCGTTCGGCGCTTGTTCGATAATTGCCCGATAACAAGCCACGGCGGCATCGGGCCGCAGCGCTTCGCCAAGCAAATCGGCCTGAAGCAACAACAAACTGGATGAGGACGGATGCGTTTCCATTTCCCGTTCGAGCAAACGAAGCGCGGTCATCGGATCGCCCGAATCGCCAATTGAACGAATCCACCGCGCCACCAAATCCGGTTCGTCCGGATTGAGCCGGACGGCGACGGCGAAGTCGGCGATAGCGCCGGCGAAATCACCCTGTTTCGAACGGAGTTCGCCGCGGGCGAGAATCGCTTCGACAAGATTGCCGTCGAGCGCGATTGCCGTACTCAAATCCCGCATCGCTTCGTCGTACTTTCCCGTTTCCATATAGTACACGCCGCGGCTGGTATGAATGTCGGGATTGCCCGGTTCCTGTTCAAGCGCCTTGCCGCAGTCGTCAATCGCTTCTTCGCGCCTTCCCGCAAGCGCCAACGCCTCGGCGCGGCCGAGAAACACCTCGGGACCGGCAGCGCCCGCGTCGATGATTTTGCCGAACGCGGCAATCGCCTCCCGCACCCGTCCCGACCTCCATGCGCTCTCTCCCAACCCGTATTGGGCACGGATATTGTCGGGTTCCGCCATTGTCGCCCAAAGAAAATCGACAAACGCATCGTCGATCATGTTGAGCCGAAGAAGGACAATGCCTCGTTCGAGACGCACCCGGAAATGATCGGGCGCGATGCGCGCGGCGCGATTAAGCTCCGACAAGGCGCGTTCGGGATGATCGTTTTCGACCAGGCACAACGCTTTTACGAGTCGGGCGTCGGGATGGTTCGGGCTGATTGCCAGCGCTTTTTCGGCAAGCGAAAACGCTTCGTCATGGCTGTTGCGCCGAAGAAGAGCCGAGGCGAGCGCGATCAGCGCCTCGATGCTTTCGGGCAAAGCGCGAAACGCCTTCCGGTAGCTCTGTATCGCCGCTTCCACATTCCCCGCGCCGAGCAGGACGTCGCCGCGAATAAGATGGATGCGATGCCATTCGCGATCTATGCTCTCCGCCTGGTCAAGATAGGAAAGCGCGGATTCATGACTGCCCAACGACGACATGACCTGCGCCATGAGAACGCACGGTTCGGGATTGGCCGGCGCAAGGCGAATGGCGTACGCCAAATCGGATTGCGCTTTTTCCAGCATGCCCCGGCGCCGGAAACATTCGGCCCGGCATATGCGCGCTTCCGCCTCTTCCGGCGCGGCCATAACCGCGAGATCGAGTTCGGCCTGAGCGTGCTTCGCCAATCCTTCCGCCTGGAAGTATTCGGCTCGCCGCAAATGATGAGCGTACCCGTTTTTGCGCAATGACTTCTTCATAATAATATAAACCATGCAAATAACGTCTGAGAATACCTCTATCCATCGGACAGTAAACCAAACGTCTTCCGTGCACATACCCGTTTGATTGCTCCCGAGGGTACCGCACTTGCGACGCAGGTCAAGGGGCAAAAAAAAAACTTCCGGTTTAGGTGGAATTCTCCTGTGCCGCAAGCTCCGAAGATAATTTCTTCCGAATTCCAAACTCGACCCGAAAAAATGTCGCGCACCCGGCTTTCCATCAATATCTTTCGAACGCGCATCTCTTCATATTGCTCAAAATAAACGCGCACAAAAACATATCACTCAATAAGAGATAAAAAACGAGTGGCCTTGCGATTTTTATAACAGCATATAATATAAAGAATAACAATCCATAACCTGGTTATTGCATGATAAATGAATCGATTTCACTTTTATTGAACGTTAATTTGAGAAAACTATATGGTTCTGAATAATTGATGAGTCTTTCACCATTCCGGCCATCCGCTTTCCCAGGGCGGACTGGCCTGACGGGTGAAAATGGCTGACGGAACCGGCACAGTTCCGTCGACCAAAAGACAGGCAATAACGCCCAAATTGCCTTGCCATAGGTCGCCGCGCAACACAATGCATGGCGAACGTCGTAGAGGAACGGATGTGAACAGCGCTTACGGGGGAAACGTCCAGACATCGGCCACAATTCTGGAATCAATCGTCCCTGTCCACACCGGTCTTGATGTTGTCGACGGCCACGAAGACGACGGAAAGGCGCGTTCCTCTGCACACAACGACAATCGCCGTTGCTTCGGGCATCAGGGGACGAAACGTCTGCCTTGCTCAAATGAGCGTCGAGTTGTTTATCCTTCCCGACAATGGCGTCGACCGCATGCCGATTATGGCCGGCACGCGGTTTGACGCCATCTCGCCCCACAAACAACACAACCCGGAAAAACACGCGCTGCTCCATTACAAGCACAA
>DAIPJX010000211.1:0-4308 GCA_036770065.1 Planctomycetota bacterium | reverse complement strand
CCGTTTTTTTACCTGATGCGATGTTTCATATATTTTTTGGGGGCGGGAAACGGTTTTCCGTTCCATTCAAAATACGGTGAATGTTCGCGCGGTGACGCACAAACAACATCACCGCAAGCAAAACGGATAAAACAAGCAACGGCAACCCCGAACCAAACGGCTCATCGCCCAATACGACAACCCCAACCACCAACGCCGCACACGCCACAAGCGATCCAAGCGACAAATAACGCGAAACCGCGACCGTAACAACAAACACGGAAATCGCGGCCACAAACGGCAACCACATCAAACCGGCAACCGCGCCCGCCGACGTCGCAACCCCCTTGCCGCCCCTGAAACGAAGCCATACCGGAAAATTATGCCCGGCAACCGCACCCGCCGCGGCAACAATCCCGGAATACGGAAATGGAAGTTCAACCGACAACAACCCGGGAAGGAAAACAACCGGAACATACCCCTTCAAAAAATCGAAAACAAAGGTGAGTACGCCAAACCCCGCGCCGCACACACGCCACACATTGGTCGCGCCTATATTTTTCGACCCAAAAAGACGAACGTCCTTCCCCGTCAAAAATCCCAAAAGCAAACCGAAAGGAACCGCCCCAAATAGATACGAAACCACAAAAAGAACAAATCCCACGCAGCTATTCCTCCGACAAAAGCGGCAACGGACGGAACGGATCAAGCAACTCCTCCCCAAGCCGACCCGCCTCCAGCAGGATCTTCTCCAGCCTGGACGAACAAATATTGTACGCGGTGAGCGAAAAAACAGCCATTACCAACCCAAACAGTAAAGCAAGGAAAAAGCCGTATACAAGCGACCGCATCTCGAACGACGACGATAACGCCAAACCAATATTCGGGCGCCCCGCCAAATCGGCGACAAAACGCATCGCGCTCAAAAGAGCGACAATGCAACCAAGAACAGGACCGGTAAACGAAACCACCTTGAACTGCTTGACCCACTGCCGCCAAACCAAACCCTGAATCTCCAATTCGCTCCGCAACGCCTCGGACATGCGTTCAAACGAGTAATCGGTCTTCTGCAACCCGGCCGCGAACACCTGCCCGATAAGACTGTCGGATTTTTCGCACAGCTCAAGCGCACGCTCATACTCGCCGTTCGCCATCTCCTCCTGCACCGCGCCCAACAAACTCTCGGGAATCAACTTCGACAATCGCAAATGATGCACCAAATCAATGCACATCCCGATCAAAATCACCATCAAAACCAGCAGGATAAAACCGCCCATGTCGACAGAACGGAACAACTCGGAAAAAAACGGCGCCCACCCGCTTGCGGCGAAATCAACCTCGATATAATCCTCCGCCGCAACGGCAAGACCGCTCCTCATGCACGCCGCCGCTGCAACAACCACGGCCGCCGTCGATCGCTTTCTCAGCCATGCCATCAGCTTTTCTCCTTGCCGCGCCTGGAGCCCGCAGGCTCTTTATTCGAAATCAAGACCGATGTCGACCGAACCGGCCCCATTCGTCAATTGACTGGTGGATATCCGCTCAACCCCGGTCTTGGCAACCGCGCCGACCGTATCAAGCGTAACCCCACCCGACGCCTCGAGAGCTGGACGCTTCAATCCCCGCCCCGCCGCAAAGTCATTCGTCAAACGAACCGCCTCCGACAGCATGTCCGGTCCCATATTGTCAAGCAACACATAATCCGGCTCCGCCGTCAGCGCATCGCGCAACTGCTCCAGCGTGTCCACTTCGACCATAACGGGCAATGACGACCGCTCCCGCGCCTTTTCCACCGCTTTGGCCGGGCCGCCGTAGGCGGCAAGGTGGTTGTCCTTGATTAAAATCATGTCGTACAGCCCCATGCGGTGGTTCTCGCCGCCGCCGGCCCGAACCGCCAGCTTGTCCAACACGCGGTGGCCGGGCGTCGTTTTCCGCGTATCGTACATCTTCGCCGGCGTGCCCGCTATCCGCTCGACAAACTGCCGCGTCCTCGCCGCGATGCCGCACATGCGCTGCAACAAATTGAGCGCCACCCGTTCGCCCATAAGAATGACGGACGCGCTGCCCGAAACGCCGAGCAGGACATCCCCTCCGGAAAAGGACTCCCCGTCCTTTTTCACCATCTCAATACGAACCGCTCCCGCGTCGTCCGCGAAACGCGCGCCCATACGGGCATAAAAACGGCCAACAACGTCCCCGCCCGCCATCACGCCCGCCTCGCGGGCGACGAATCCGCCGACGGCATGCCCGGGCGAAGGAAACAACGCGCGCGTCGTCGCGTCGCCTTCGCCAATATCCTCGTCTATCGCCAAATCAATCAGCCGGTCGACAAGCTGAATCCGCTCCGGCGTCAGTCCATCCATCTCGCTCATGGTCCCGCCCTTCCTCATAACCTGGCCGAACGCCTCGCCGATTCGTTCCGCTCCCACTCGGCTTTCCAGCCCCATCCCAATTTATCGCGCAATACCTTATACCGGCCCCGGGCGGGAGAAAGCAGCTTGACCACCGTCCGCGACATGCGGATCGCCAACACATCCCCCTTCTCGACCGCGCCGCACAAACGCCCGTCGGCCATCAACTCGACCGGATGTTCGCTCTGATGCGTCAACTCGACCGTCTCGTTCGGCTCAAGAACAAGCGAACGGTTGGCGAGTTGATGCGGGCATACCGGTATGAGAATCAGTGCTTTCAACTCCGGACTCGCGACCGGACCGCCCGCCGCCATGGCGTATGCCGTCGAACCGGTGGCGGTGGAAACGATGACCCCGTCGCCGCGAATGTCCATCAATTCCTCGCCGCTGACGCGAACCGAAACCGGAACAAGCCTGCCGTTGTGGCGGCCGACTATGGCGAATTCGTTCAACGCCCTGTACGAACGCTCTTCGCCGCGACCGGCGAGAGACGCGTCGACCATCATCCGTTCGCTCGCCTGAAGCCATCCCGACAACGCCTCGCGGATAAGTTCGGCCATGCGCTCGGGCGGATTGTCGGCAAGATAACCGAGGCGCCCCATATTGAACGCGAGTATCGGCGGAGGGTTTTCGCCAAGCCGGTCGACCGCCCCGAGCACAGTGCCGTCGCCGCCGAAAACGACCGCGAGGTCGGCGTCGAAACCGTTCAGCGTATCGTCGAGGCTGATGGAAAGAAGCACGTCCGCGCCCCAAAGGCCGAGCTTCCGTTCCGCTTCCGCCGCGAGGCGCAACGCTTCGGGCTTCTCGGGATGCGCCACAATCACGACTCGACTCAATTGCCGCCCATCCTTTTTTCCATAGCCATCTTCGCGTACGCGGCCGCGCCCAGCCCCACCGCGTTATCCCCCAACTGCGACAGAATAATGCGCGAGTCCTTGAACGACGTCTCGGGAAACACCCGGTTGCGCGCGCTTTCCTTGACCTTCGGCAAAAGCTCCTTGCCAAGCGCCTCGAACACGCCGCCGCCGAGAACCACCATGTCCGGACCGAAAATCGTGATATACGCCGCAACCCCCACGCCGAGATAATGCGCCAGTTCGTTCAACGCCTCCACGGCGACCGCGTCGCCCCTGCGGTACGCATCCTGAAGAACCGACGACTTGATCGTCGCATAACCGCTGATATCCTCGCTCGATTGCGCCAGAACCGACGTTCTGCCCTCTATGTAAATTTCCCAGGCAATGCGCCGCGCCATGCCCGTCTTCGACGCATACGCCTCAAGGCAGCCCTTGTGGCCGCATCCGCACTTCCGGCCGCCTTCCTGAACGACGATATGCCCCAATTCCGACGCCATGCGGTTTTCGCCGACAATGAGCTGATCGTGAAACACTATGCCGCCGCCAAGCCCCGTGCCGACAAAAAGCCCCACCAGCGTCCTGGCGTTTTTCCCGACCCCGAAAATATACTCGCCGTATGTCCCCGCGTTGCAATCGTTCAATCCGATGCAAGGCCGAAGCGTCAAACCTTCCATTGTCTTGATCAACGGCGCGTTCTTCCAGCCGGGCAAATTGGACGCGCCCGGAGTGGTCCCGTCCGGCAAAACCGGCATGGGCACCCCCATGCCAACCGCCTCCAAGTCGTCAAGCTCCAGGTTTTCCACCTCCACCGCTTCGCGCAACGCGGCGACGGCGCGCTCGCACACCGTGTTAAACCCGGCCTCGCCCCGCGTCTTTTTCTTGGCGGTGGAAATGACGTTCCCGAAACCGTCCACCACCATGGCGAGAATCTTCGTCCCGCCAACATCTATCCCGCCGAAGAGACGATCGGATGATTGTTTGGCCATACATTCCCCAAAAGACAATTAATAATGAATAATTAATAATGAACAATGAATTAAACCAATGAACCGCAATTAATA
>DAIPJX010000210.1:0-4368 GCA_036770065.1 Planctomycetota bacterium | reverse complement strand
TATGGGGGCTGGCTTCGCCCCCAAACCCCCAAGCCAGCATTCTGCTGGACCAGGAATTTTTATTGGAGCGCGAGAAAATCATCCATAAAACCGGAGCAGGAACAACGAAAGCTGCGGTATATACGTTATGATGAAAAGCGCCGCAATAAGTGCAATAATGTACGGCGCCACCTCCCTGATGATCGTCTCTATCTTCACCCCGCTCAAATTGCACGCCACATACAAACACGAACCCACCGGCGGCGTTATCTGACCAATAGCCAAATTGACCACCATAATGATCCCGATGTGAATTGGATCAACGCCCACATTGGTCAAAACCGGCAAAAGAATCGGCGTTAACAAAACAATCGCCGCCGAAGGATTGAGAAAACAACCGGCAATCAACAGAATGATATTGAACAGGAAAAGCAACACATACACATTCGACGTTACCGATAAAAGCGACGTGGCAATAGCCTGAGGAATGCGCTGACTGGTCAAAACCCAGCCAAAATAATTGGCCGTCGCCATAATCAACATAATGACCGCTGTGCCACAAGCCGAATCGACCAAAATCTTTGGAAGATGCGAAAGCTTCATCTCCCGGTAAACAAACAGCCCGACAAACAACCCGTAAAACACGGCAACAGCCGCCGCTTCGGTCGGCGTAAAAATACCCGCATAGATGCCGCCCAAAATAATGACAGGCATAAGCACCGCCCAAACGCCGCCCAGAGCCTCGCTGGCGTTGATTGCATTCTCGGCTACGCCCTTGATATTGTTCCGGTTGGCGTAGCGGAAGGCGATGAACATCATGACCAACCCCATGAGAATGCCCGGCAGAAATCCGGCCAGAAACATTTTGCTAATCGATGCATTCGCCAAAACGCCGAAAATGACCATGGGAACACTCGGCGGAATAACCTGCCCCACCGTTCCGGCGGCCGCCACAGTCGCAGCGGAAAAGCCCTTGCCGTAGCCCTGCTTGTCCATGGACGGAAGCATGACCGCGCCAATAGCGGCGGTTGTAGCCGGACTGGAACCGGAAATCGCGGCGAAAATCATGGACGCGAAAATGGCGACAATTGAAAGGCCGCCGGTAATCTTTCCCACAATAAGCATGGAAAAATCAACCAGCCGCTTTGAAATCCCGCCCGTGCTCATGATGTTGCCGGCAAGGACGAAGAATGGAATCGCCATCAAGGGAAACGAATCGACGCCCTTGAACATGGTCTGGGTTCCGATGATAAGCGGCGTATTGCTGGCCAGCATAATCGCGACCATGGAGGCAAACCCGAGGCACACGGCAATCGGAACGCCGATAAGCAGCGAGGCGACGAAAGACAGAAAAAGAACAAGCGTCATTTTTTGCCCCCTTTCATCGCGGCGATATTCTTAAACGCCTCGTTGGCATAAATGAGCATCATGAAAAAACTGCCGATGGCGATGCCGAGATACGGATAAAACATCGGTATTTCCAGCGCGGGCGAAAGTTGTTTCCATGTTCTTGGCGCAACGCCGATGGTGTAGTGACAGGTCATGGCGAAAAAGAGGATGCAGACAAGATTGGAAACGAATCGAAGCAGATTTTTTCCCGTCGGCGACAAGGCGTCCCGGAGCATTTCCATGCCGATATGATTGCCGCGCCGGGCGGCGGTGATGGCGCCGAGAAAAGAAACCCATACGAACAGGTAACGGGCCGTTTCCTCCGACCACGACAGGGGCGAACGCAAAACATACCGCCATATGACTTGCATGAAAATAATGACGCTCATGCCGCCGAACAGAATGGACAAGGCCCAGACCAGAAGCGTATCCATTTTGACGAAGCAATTGTCGAGAAACTTGATCAAGACGTACCCTCCTTCTTGAGCCACGTCAGAACATTCAATAAGGGACGATGCCCGACTCGGCGGACGGGCCGGAGCCGGGCGGGGTGTCCGCGTTAGTTCAATATTTTCTCAATATATTTTCCGAAATCGGCGGCATAGCTGTTGTATACGGGCTGGACGGCCGCGCGGAATGGGGCGAGATCGGGCGTCGCCACGTGGACGCCTTCTTCCTTAATCTGCCTTAGGTACTCCGACTCCATGTTGGCGGAAAGCTTGCGCTGAACATCGCCCGCTTCCCTGGCCGCCCTGAGAATGGCTTCCTGCTGGGCAGGGGAGAATTCGTCGAACATGTTTTTCGCGATCAGAAGCGGTTCGGCCGTATAGATGTGGTTGGTGATGGAAAAGAACGGCTGCACTTCATGGAGCTTATAGGCGATCATGTGGCCGTTGGGATTTTCCTGGCCGTCCACGGTTTTGAGCTGCAACGCGGCGAACAATTCGTTGAAGGCCATGGGCGTCGGAATCGCCTTGAGCGTTTCAAACGTGGTAATAAAAACCTTGCTCTCGGGAACGCGGATTTTCAACCCTTCCAGGTCGGCCGGCGTGTTGATTGGTTTTTTTGAGTTGCTGATGTTGCGAAAACCATTGTCCCAGTAGTAAAGCACTTTCAAATCGGCCGAATTTTCCAGGTTCTTCGCCAACTCGTTGCCGACTTCGCCGTCCAGCGCTTCGTACACTGTTGCGCGGTCGGGGAAAAGAAAGGGCATGTCGAGAACGCCGAAGCTTCGTTCGAAATTCGTCACCGCCATTGACGATTCCAGCGCGATGTCGATGGTGCCGAACTGTACGGCTTCAACCGCCTGGCTGCCGGACGCAAGTTCGTTGTTCGGGAAAATGTCGATGATGATGGTGCCCTCGGAATACTTCTCCGTCAGTTCCTTGAATGTTTCCGCTCCTTTGTGGTAGGGGTGGTCGGTTGGTCCCGGATGGTGCATCTTGAGGTTGTACGTACGGTCGGCGGCCAGCGTAACCGAGGCGGCGGCAAACATGGCCAGACACGTCATGACAAACAGTTTTCTCATGGTGTTCTCCATTGGAAAAAGGAATGTTATTGATCGATAACCGAACCATCCGCATGCAGTCGAGTTTCAATCGGACGGCGGTCGTAGGGGTATTCCTCGGCGACGCCTTCCGCCAGCTCGACGCCGATGCCTGGTTTGTCGGGTATGATGAGGAAGCCGTTCTCGCACTTGATTGTTTCCTTGACCACCTTGCCTTGCTGGAACTTCGCGTTGTGTTCGTCGCCTACCTTGCCGTCGACAAAGCGTTCGGTCGCGGCGCCGCGATCGTCGCCGGGAAATTCCTGCATGGCGAAGTTGGGGATGCAGGCCGCTATCTGGGTGCACGCGGCGGTGCTCACGGGACTCAACGGATTGTGCGGTACGACCATGACTTCGTTGGCTTCGGCAAGGGCGGCGATTTTTTTTGCGCCGGTGATGCCGCCGCACATGCAGACGTCGGGACGCACATAGGCGACGGCGTTCCGGCGGAGCAACAATTCAAATTCCTGTGGCGTATGGAAGCGCTCGCCGGTGGCGATGGGAATATGAATCTTGTCGGCAATGGCGGCCATGGCGTCGAAATTGTCCGGAGTGGTGGGGTCTTCGAAGAAATAGGGATGGTATTTTTCAATGCCCCGGGCAAGAACGACGGCGTCGGCCGGTTTCATCTGCCGGTGGATTTCGATGCACAAATCGACTTCGTCGCCGACCGCCTCGCGATACTGCCTGACCCGGTCGATAGCGCGCTCCACATGCTGGACGTGCGTTTCGAACCAGGGCGTACTGCGGGGCTCGTCCAGAAACGGAGTAAGGTGGCCGATGGCGGTGAAGCCTTTCTTTTTTGCGTCGATGCAGTTGGCGACTAACTCTTTTGTGGTCTTACCACCGACGTGGTAGTAGACGCGCGCCTTGTCCCTGCATTTACCTCCAAGCAGTTGGTAGACGGGAGCGTTGAAGTGCTTTCCGGCTATATCCCAGAGGGCGATATCGATAGCGGAGAGCGCGCCCATGATGGCTGCGCCGCGGAAGTGGTAGGCACGGTACATGTAGTTCCACAGGTGTTCGATGCGGAGCGGGTCCTGGCCTATCAGGCATTGGCGGAACGAAAGGGCCGCTTCGCGCGACGCGTCCAGAAACGCCCATGCGCCCGACTCGCCCACGCCGACCAGCCCGGCGTCCGTGTGGACTTCGACGAACATAAACCGGTTGACGCCAATTACTTTCACATCGGTGATTTTCACTCTACTCCTCCTTGGGGAAGTGGAAACGAAGCATATACGAAAACTGCGCACGTGGGAAAAAATGTCTGAATATTTTGTGGTCTGACCGCATATTGTATTGTAAACCTACACTAAGACCACGGCTTGGTCAAATGGCTTTCCCCGTTTTTTTCGCATTTTCCTATTCCTGACGTGGCCATGCCATATAATAACGATGAAAAATAATGGTTTGCAACATTTGGAAGGAGTCTCGGTGGGTAAGGATGTTTTGAT
>DAIPJX010000209.1:0-4371 GCA_036770065.1 Planctomycetota bacterium | reverse complement strand
GGTTCTCCGCGCGACTTTTATTGATTGAAAATACGGGGGGCGCTGTTCGCGCGCCCCCCAACCCTCCTGCGAGTCCGTGTCGGACACACAGTTTTTATTCTGAATGCGAAACGTTTTTCAGCCTCCGGCATCACTATAAATCATAATACATGCCGTACTCAATCGGCTGGGGCATCTGATTGTAACGCGCGGACTCGGCGCGACGATTCGAAATCCAAATGTCAATGAGACGCCGGGGAAAAACGCCCCCCTCAAGCAAAAAAGCACAATCCGACTCCAACGCATCCAACGCCTCGTCCAACGTACGCGGCAACTGACGAACCTTCTTCAACTCATCCGGCGATAATTTGTACAAATTGAAATCATACGGACCATACCCCTCCTTCTCCGGATCAATCTTCCGCTGAACGCCATCCAAACCAGCCATCAAAATAGCCGCATACGCATAATACGGATTGCACGTCGCATCGGGACTGCGCAACTCAAAACGCTTCGCCTCCGGACTCTTCGCATACGCCGGAATACGAACGACCGAACTGCGATTCGACGTCGCATACCCAATCGTGACCGGAGCCTCAAAACCCGGAATCAAACGCTTGTACGAATTCGTACTCGGATTCGTGAACGCACACAACGCCGACGCATGCGTCAACAAACCGCCGATAAAATGCAACGCCGTCCCGCTCAACTGCGAATACCCGTCAGCATCATGAAACAACGGCTTGCCGTCCTTGAACAGATGCATGTGAACATGCATCCCGTTCCCCGCCTCGCCGTAAATCGGCTTCGGCATGAACGTCACCGTGCGGTTTTCCCTGACCGCGGCATTGCGAATCAAATGCTTCGCCATCATCGTCTTGTCCGCCATCTCCAACATGCCGCCAAACTCCACCTCAACCTCTACCTGACCCGAACCGCCAACCTCGTGATGGTGATACTTCACCCCTATCCCCATATCCTCCAACAACACGCTGACGCGGCTGCGGAAATCATTCAATACGTCCGACGGCGGCGCAATGTGATACCCGCCCTTCTTCGGCACCTTATATCCCAAATTCCGTTGCGATTCGTCGCCCGTATTCCACTCCGCCTGAGCGGTGTCAATGCGGAAGCCCGACGCGTTCGGCGATATTTCATAACTGACATGATCAAAAACGTGGAACTCGAACTCCGGACCAATCCGCATCTCGTCCGCAATCCCCGTCTTCCTCATATACTCCTCGGCATGCAACGCGACATTGCGCGGATCCTGATCGAAACGCCTGTTCTCCGGCAAATCAATAACATACACGTCGCCTATCATCGCCAACGTCGGAACCTCGGAAAACGGATCGCGATACGCAGATCCCAAATCCGGAATAAACACCATGTCGCTCGACTCAACCGGGGCAAAACCGTAATTCGATCCGTCAAAACCAACGCCGTACTTCATCGTGTCGGCGGTCAACCGCTCAACCGGCATCGTCAAATGACGCCACCGGCCATTGAGATCGATCATCATGAAATCAACCATGCGAATGGCATGCTTCTGACAGTACGACTGCGTTTCGCTCAGCGTCTTGAACATCGCTTCTCCTGGCAAAATGAAACAAAACAACCGAATGGCACGGAAACCTCGATCGCCATTATATCCCCAGGAAAAAAGGACGCAACGCGATTCGATTTCATACATGTGGAACGCATGGAAAAAACAATGCAAAAGCACCCGTTTTCCCGGATTTTTTCTGTCAATCTCCGGCGAGAACCGGTACCATGAAAGAATTGACCGAAAGGAGCGAAAGACGCCGGGTTATGATCAAAGTTTCAAAACTGTCCAAATATTTTGGCGCGAACAAGGTGCTTGACAACGTCGACATGACCGTCAACCGGGGAGAAGTCTTCGGCATCGTCGGCCATTCCGGCGCCGGAAAATCGACCCTCCTGCGCTGCCTGAACGGACTCGAACCATATCAGGAAGGGAGCGTCGCGATAAAAGGCCATGAAGTCGCCAGCCTCTCCACAAGCGATCTGCGCGAACTCCGCCGCTCAATGGGCATGGTCTTCCAGACCTTCAACCTGATGGCGCGGAAAAACGTGTTCGACAATATCGCCTACCCCCTGCAAATCTGGCGCGAACCGGCCGCCGCCGTCACCAGGCGCGTCATGGACCTGCTGGCGATGGTCGGACTGACCGACAAAAAAAACGCGCGCGTGCAAAGCCTGAGCGGCGGACAAAAACAACGCGTCGGAATCGCCCGCGCGCTCGCCCTCAACCCCGATATCCTGCTCTGCGACGAAGCGACCTCCGCCCTGGATCCGCGCACCACCATGTCGATCCTCGAACTCCTGGAAAAAATCAACCGGGAACTCAACCTCACCATCGTCATGGTGACCCATGAAATGGAAGTCGTGAAACGGCTCTGCAACCGCATGCTCCTCCTCGACGGCGGCGTGACGCAAGTGGAAGGCGCGACGGAAAACCTCTTCCTGACCCTGCCCGACAATATGCGCGAATTTTTCGAGGAAGAATACACCCTGATTCCCGAGGGACTCAACATCAGGCTGATGTTCCCGCGCACCATCTCGCAACAGGCCATAATCAGCCGAATGGCCAAAGACCTCGATATCGAATTCTCCATCGTCGGCGGAAAACTCGACCGCTATCTCGACGACGTCTTCGGCATTCTTATAATCAACATCAACCCGGCCGACAGGGAACGGGTGGAAACATATATGCGCGAACACCAACTCTTGTGGCAAGTGCTCGGACCGATAGGCCGAACCAGCTCGCGCATGGCCGCGGCAAAGGAATCATGAGCATGGAAACAATAACCCCGTGGCTGGAAAACCAGTGGGTGCGATTGGTCGAACGCTGGCCCGAACTGTGGCAGGCGACGCTCGAGACCGTATACATGGTCTCGGTGTCGACCGTTATCGCCCTTCTGCTCGGGTTCGCTCTGGCAATCTTCATGATCCTGACAAACCCGAACGGCATCAAACCGAACCGCACCGTCTACGGCGCGCTCGACTGGATCGTGAACACAACCCGCTCGTTCCCCTTCATGATCCTGCTTATCGTGCTGCAACCGATGACCCGAGCGCTCATCGGCATAAGCATCGGAACCACCGCGACAATCGTCCCCCTCTCCATCGGAGCCGCGCCCCTGGCCGCGCGATTGATCGAGGCGAGTTTTCTTGAAGTCGACCGCGGCGTTATCGAAGCGGCGCGATCGTTCGGCTCAAGCAACATGACGATTATCCTGAAAGTATTGGTCCCCGAAGCCTTGCCGTCCATAGTCCTCAACGTCGCCGTACTCGCCATCACCCTCCTCGGATACTCCGCCATGGCCGGAACCGTCGGCGGCGGCGGACTGGGAGACATGGCGATCAAATACGGCTACCACCGATTCCAGCCCGCCCTCATGTTCTACTGCGTCGTTATCCTGCTCGTAATGGTGCAGGTTATGCAGTCGGTCGGAAATTCCATGTACAAACGCTTGCGGTAGGTCCGCCGCGCAGTTCCAATAAAGGAGATTGCAATGAAAAAAATACTCGTCGCATTGTCGTTCGCGCTGTTCCTGTCCCCACTGGCCAAAGCGGCCGAAGACATCGTCGTCGGCGTCACGCCGTTCCCGCACAAGGATATCATGGAAGTGGTGAAACCCCTGATGAAGGAAAAAGGATACAACCTCATCATTCGCGAATTCACCGATTATGTTCAACCCAACATGGCGCTGGCGCAAAAACAGTTGTTCGCCAACTTCTTCCAGCACCTTCCCTATCTTGAAAACACCAACCACGAAGCAGGCTACAACCTGTCGTGGATCGCCAAAGTCCATATCGAACCGCTCGGTCTGTACTCCCGGAAAATCACCTCGCTCGACCAACTGGCCGACGGCTCCCGCCTCGCCGTCCCCAACGACCCGACCAACGAAGCGAGAGCGCTGCGGCTTCTTGAAACGCACGGGTTGATTCGCCTGAAGGCGGGCGACCTGGTCACCGTCAGGGACATTATCGCCAATCCCCGCAACCTTGATATCCGCGAACTGGACGCCGCCCAGCTTCCGCGCACGCTCGACGACGTCGTCGCCTCCGTCATCAACACGAACTTCGCCGGAGAAGCCGGACTCGTCCCCGCGACCGACGCAATCATCATTGAAGGCAAGGAATCGCCCTACGCCAACGTGGTCGTCGTTCGCGAAGCCGACGAAGACAGCCCCGCCGCTCTGGCGCTGCGCGACGCAAGCAACTCGCCGGAAGTGCGGAAATTCATCGAGGATGTTTTGATGCCGAAAGGAATCGTGCCCGCGTTTTGAACAGACAATGAACAATGAACAATTAACAATGAACAATTAACAATGAATAATGCCGGAAAATTCTTATATTCAGGAT
>DAIPJX010000020.1:0-16271 GCA_036770065.1 Planctomycetota bacterium | reverse complement strand
CAGGGAAGGCCTGGCCTGTATCGCCCGAATCGCCGAAGCGGCCGCCGAACAAATCGGTCACCGTCTGGCCGGGATTGACGGTCGTGTCCTCGTCAATCGGATTTGCCGCGACACCGCCCGTCCCAATATCGACCGGCGCGTCGTTGACCGGAGTGACTTTGGTCGTCACCTGAACCGTGTCCACCGTGAAACAGGTCGTGCCGCCGCTCCATATGCCGTCGGTTCTGACGTTCCGCGCACCGCTTGCGGGAAGCGCCTGCAAAACGCCGGGTATGTCGCTGGGCGTGTCGTCATTGAGCGTTTCGGCATAGCGGACCGTCAGTTCGGGCGCGGGGCCGTTGTAATCCGGCGCCGGCTGGAAACGAATCAGAGTGTTGGCGTTGTTTGCAAGGAACAGGCCGTTCGTGTCCGAACACGTTCCGACATTCTGCCAGGTCGTGCCGCCATTCGTCGTGTACTGCCACTGCCCGGCATTCGCGTCGCCGGGGTTGTTGGTAATGACAACGCCCGCGAACGTGTCGGCGCCGGGCCAGGTGGAAGAGTCCGCCGTGTCGTCGAAACGACCGTCGTTGAACAGCGTCCCGATGCCAACGCCCGCGCCGGTCGTGTTGTCCTCGGCAACATCCGGGAACGGGATGGGGGTCAGGTTGTTAAGCTCCGGCGCTGTGTTGTCGCGGCGGATATACACTTTGACAGATACCTTGTCGGCGGAGTACAACGTTGTGCCGCCACGGTTGCTTCCGCTGACGTCGACAGTTCCCTCATGGGCCGGAAGCGTGGCGCCGCCTTCGTCGCCTCGGGCGTGCGTCTCGGCCAAAACCGCTTGCAGTTCGGTCGGGTAGCCGTTGTAGTTGGTCTCGGGGGCGAAACGTATTTGCGTGGTCTTTTCCAGATACAGGCCGTTTGTCTCGCTGTGATTGCCGATATCGACCCAGTTCGTGCCGTCATGATACTGCCACTTGCCGTTCCCCGGAACGTCGCCGTTGCCGACAATGACAATGCCCGCGAAATCGTCCCTGCCCGGACCGCCTTTGGAAGCGTCGTCCTTCGAATCGTCATACCTGGAACCGAACAAGTCGTCGACCGTCTTGACCGGCCAGTCGGCTTCGGGCCTGCCCGTGTACACTTCGCCGAGATCAGCCGCTGTGCCGGGCGTCGTCGCCGCCGGCGCGTCGTTGACCGGGATCACTTCAATAACGATGACGACGGTGTTGGCCGAATAAATCGACGTGCCGCCGAAAGCCGTGCCGCTGGCGACCTCGCCCGCATTTGCCGGAACCGTGCCGCCGTCGCCGTTGGCGTCGCGTTCTACAATGTGAACGGTGAGGGCGGGCGGCGTGCCGCTGTAATCGGTCGCCGGATTGAAGCGGATGCTGGTGGTGCCGTCGACCGCGAGGAACAACCCGCCGGTTGCGCCGCTGCGCGGACCGATGTCGATCCAGGTCGTGCCGTCAATGGTGTATTGCCATTTCCCGAGAACGGTATCGGTATTTCCTGTAACAAGAATGCCCGCGAGCGTGTCGCCGCCGGAGGTGCTGGGTGCGTTGACGTCGTTCGGATCGCTGAAAAGCGGGCCGAACAGGCCGCCCAATTCATGCCCGGAATTGGTGAGCGGATTTTCGTCCTCGTTGATTGTGCCGAGATCGATCGGCGTCGTGTTGTTGATTGCCGGCGCGTCGTTCACCGCGCCGACGGTAATCGTGGCGGTGACGCTGTTGGCGCTGTAAAGACTGGCGGCGCCGCGTTCGCCGGCCTGAACGTCGTAGCCGCGCGCGCCGTTGGTGTGCGTGACCGTCGTGCTGGTCGTGTCGTTGTTCGCATTGCTTTCGACCAGATACGCGGACAGTCCGCCCGTGGGCGTGCCGTTGTAGTTGCCGACCGGCTGGAAGCGTACAAGCGTACCGGTTGCGAGGAACAGGGCGTTCGTGTCCGAGACGGCGCCGATATCGACCCAGGTCGTGCCGTTATGGTATTGCCACTTGCCGGTCAGAGGATCGGTGTTGTCGGCAAAAATCATGACGCCGCCGAACGAGTCGCCGCCGGAAGTGCTGGGCGCGGTGGCGTCGTTCGGATCGGTGAAGGAACCGCCGAATATGTCGTTGACTGTTTTTCCGCCGTTGGCCGCGTCGAGTATGTCCTCAACAATGCCGCCGGGGAAGGGCACGGTGGTATCGGTTCCGCCGCCCGCCACGGGCTGGTCGTTCACCGCCGTGACGGCCAGGGTGAGGTTGACGGATCCCTGGCTGTAAATGCCGGTCGCGTTGTAGGTCGAGTCGATGTTTCTGTCTCCGCTCGAGGGCATTGCGGTTGTGCTTGTCGTATCGGTGCCGTCGGAGTTGGTTCGTTCTTCCGCCAGCTTGACGGTCAGCGTCGGCGCCTGGCCGTTGAAGTCGGGAGCGGGATTGAAGCGGAGCACGGCGTCTTTCGCGAGATACAGGCCGTTTGTTCCGGAGCATGCTCCGACATTGAGCCATGTCGTGCCGCCGTCCAGAGAGTACTGCCACTCGCCCGACGCGCTGCCGTTCGACGGGTTGGCCGTAATGACGACACCGGCGAAATCGTCCGGGGCGAAGGTCTGACCTTCGTCATTGGTGTCCTTGAAGCGATCCTTAAAGAGAGCCTCCACCGTCTGGCCGGGATTGGCGGTCGTATCTTCAACAATCGGGTTGGCGGCAACGTCGCCCGTTCCGATGACAAGCGGCGCGTCGTTGACCGGAGTGACGTCGATGGCGATCGTTTCGACCGTTGTTTGCGGCGCGCCGGCCGGAGCGGACGGATCGATGGAGTTGTTGCCCAAGTCGTCCGCGGTGATGGTCAGGGTGTCCGCGCCGTTGTAGTTGGCCGCCGGTTTGTACACAAGCGAATCGAGAAGCGCGTTGATGTTGGTCTGCGACGCCGTGATGACGATTTTTCCCGTTCCGTTGCCGGTAAGCGTGCCGCCTGCCTCAAGCAATGCGCCGTTGACGTTCAGTACGCCCTTGCCGACTTCCAGCGTGACTTCGATGGGAAGACCGAGGGCGTCCGAATCGGTAATGATTATATCGCCGGGATTGACGGTGAAGGAGCCGTCTTCCGCGACGACGATGCCCGTTCCCTGGAGGGTGGTTTCAATCGTGATCTCGGGCGCGTCATTGGCGTCGCTGACGATGAGAACGACTTCGCCCGTTTCGGTCAACGAATTGGACGTGAGCGGATCGCCGTTGCTGTCGTCGTTGACGGTGATCTTCAGGACGATTTCGGCGTCCTCGTCGGTATTGTTTGCGCTGGTGTATTCCAGGGTTTTCAACACTTCATTAATCGAGTCGCGATCGCCTTCGAGAACCAGCGTGTTCGTTCCCGCGCCGGAAACAATGGTGACGCCGGGGAAACCGGCGAGATCGACGTCAAGCGTGCCCTCGCGGCCAAGCATCGCCGGGTCTTTCGGGGTCAGGGTCAGCGTGACTTCCAGATAATCGCGCTCCCACGGATCGCCATTGAGGTTCGGCCACGGATCGTCCGTGCCGTTGGGCAAACCGATATCCTTGGGATCGTCGACCTTAATGACGCCGTTTTCGTTGATCTTGGTGGGATTGCCGCCGCCCTCGACCGCGATGGGCAAATCGGGAATCTCCAGCGCCGGCTGATCGTTGACCGGCCGCACCGTCAACTCAACCTCGGCGGTAAAGCCCTTTTGCCCTTCCTTGCCCGTCCCCCACTGGCCGGAAGCGCTGTCGTCATGGTTGGTTGCCGCATTGCCGTCGCGGTACTCAATCTGCAATACGTCGACGCCGTTCCAGTCCGCGGTCGGAGTATACGTCATGGCCGCAAGCGCCGCGTTCAACTGAACGACAGTGCCGCGCAGAACAATTGTGCCCTGGTTGTTTCCGGTGCCTTCAAGAAACTCCAGACTGCCCAGACTGCCCGGAGGAAAATACAGCTTGCCGTTGTCGACCGAAAGGGTGATCGTGTTCACGTTCCGGCCGAACGCGTCCGGGTCGATGATCTGTATGGGGTTGCCGCCGTTGACAAGAATCGGCGTACGGATATCGTCCTCATCCATCGTGATGCCGCCGAGTTGGCCGTAGTCGGGGCCGCCGGGAGGCGTGGAGCCGCCGATTTCCAGCTCCGGCTGGTTGTTGATGGGACTGATGTACAGGGTGATTTTGCCTTCGGCTTGCAACTCGTACGAACTGCCGACATCGCCGTTGGCGTTGTCGTTGACTTCCATTTTGATCTCGACCCGGGCGTTGATGTCCTGGTCCGCCGGGGTCGCGCCCTCCGTCTTGAAGACAAGATTGGCGAGCGCCTTGTTGATGTCCGCAAGCGTGCCGGACATGACAAGCTTGCCGGACGCGTCCGTCGTGATGGTTATGCCGTTCGCCGACGGATCAAATGAGGGGCTGAACTCGAACTCGCCCCACAGCGTGCCGGTCGGACCGGCCGAACTGGGATCGAGCGTGGCGGCGGTGAGTTCAACCGTGACGTTGTCCTTGGCCGTGCCCGCAATCGGATTGCCGGCCAGATCGTTGTAGTCGCGATCCTTGATGACGAAAACGGGGTTCGAACCGTTGTGCAACGGTTTTCCGGTGGCCGCGTCGTCAAGATATATGCCGCCGTCGACATTGCCGGGAGTCGTGGTGACGGTCGGCGCATTGTTGGTCGGGTCGACAATTATGGTCAGCGACCCCGTGACCTGGCCGCCGGCCGGATCGCGGACGACATACGTAAACGAATCGCTGTGCGTTTCCGAACCGTTATGAACATACTTGATGAGCCCGGCGTCGATGTCCGCCTGGCTGAACGCGCTGTTTTTCAACGCATACCACGCGCCGCCAATGCTGTCGCGCTTGTACAGGGTGCCGTTTGCCGGGGGGGTGATGATGACATACTGCAATTGATTGGCGGTGTTGTCGGAGTCGATGTGCTCCAGATGCTGCGTTTCAATAATCGTTCCGCAATCGTCCTGCGTGTAGTCGCTGGGCCTCGCCGGATCCCGATAGCCTTTTTCCGGCGTGTGGAAGTCCTGCTTGCCGCCGACTGTGACGGGACGGTCGTTATGCGGAACTATCGTAACGGAAATCGTGCCCTCGTTCGAAACGCTCTGCCCGTGCGAGGTGTTGAACCCGGGAATGGGACGCCCGCCGTCCCCAATGCCCATGCCGTCGTTGACCACAATCTTGAACGAGTCGGCATAGTCGCCGCCCGCCGCGGGATCGAGACCGTCGTGAATATAACGAACGTCGCCATCGATAAACTGCTGCCTGATGAGAACGCTGTTCGGATTGAGCGAACTCCAGTCCGCGTCCGTAATGCCGTCGATAACCGACTTGGCGACGGGATCGACAATGCGCCAGTTCGCAATATCGTTTTTGTTCCCCGAACCGATATACACCCACACATTGCCGTGGGCCGGACTTTCGGTTATCACAATCTGCATGTTGTCGTTGATATTGCCGTAACCGTCCGGATCATAGCCCGCCGGTATGTCGGGATTTTCGAAACCATCGATATCCTTGACGATGTCGCCTATCCCGATGACGACGCCCATCTCGCCAAATCCTTCGGACGGATCGGTGATCTGCCCCGCCTCAAGACCCTCGTCGACGACAATCCCCCCTTCAATTACGGGCGTGTCGTTGGCGGGATGGACATTGATTGCGATGACGATGTGCTCGCCTTCCGGACTGCCGGCCGTCGCGCCGTAGTTGCGAACCCCGTCGGAAAGCGTGACGACAAAGGAATCCTTGAACGCCTCGTCGCCGCCATGCACATACACAATCTTGCCGTCAACCACATCCTGCTGGGTGAAGCTTTCATACAGCGACATGGCGACGCCGTTTTTGTACAGCGTGCCGTTTATGGGAATATCCATAAGACGATAAACAAGATCGCCGCTGATGTTCTCGTGGTTCGTGGTTGTGCCGGCCTGTGTCTCCGTCCATTTGACAAGCCCTGTGATATGGCTCTGATCCAGCTTGATTTCCCCGCCCTCGTGCGTCTCGATCTCCTGCGAACCCCTGATGTCAAGATCCTGATCGCCGACTTCAATCGGATCTATGGGCGTCCCCGGAAGCGCGGTGATCATGTTCACTTCCAGCTTGTACGTGAATTGCGTCAATACCCACTTGCCGTTGATCCACTCGCCAATGCCGCCCGTGACGTTGTCGGCTTCGTGGGCGGCGCCCAAATCGTCCCTGTCCCATGCGTTCAGGGAGCCGTCCGTTACCGTGAATACGAGGTCGTCGCCGCCCAGGTGCGCATACTCGATATACTCCGTCGAAACGCCGGTGTCCGGATCCGGAGCCCAGACGGTATTGCCGGTGGGCGTCCCGAAACCGCCCGTATACCGGAATACGACAGTGCCCGCGTCGACATCCGCCTGGGTGAACGAATCACCCGCGTACAACCGGCGATAACCGCCCGGGACGCTGATGTATATCTCGAAATGGCTCGGAGTGTTCTGCAACCGGTACGTCAGTGACGCGTCGTAGGAGTCCTTGTCCGCCAAATTCAACTCCGACCCCTTGCCGCCGATAAGTTGATCGATGGGAATCAGCCCCCAACCCGTGGTCTCTTCCGAACCGACGACGTTGCCGGGAGCGGACCCGGCAAACTCCGGATTGTCGTTGTTGGGACGAATACGCAAAAGCAGATCCGCCTCGACCGCCCTGGGAACGCCCGTGCCGCCGCCGTCGTCGACAACCACCACGGAAAAACCGTCGTCGCGCGTCGCGCCCATCGGCATGCCGACAGCCGCGCCGTCGTCGCCGCTGTGATCGTACGTGAGCAGCCCCGCGTCCAGCCCGGCCTTGGTAATCTTGAATCCAAACTTGCTGGAACCGGCTATCGCCTCGGTCAAATCGGCCGCCGTGATCGCAACTCCGTTCCACTTCAAAACGCCGTCCACCGGCAAATCGGTAATGTAAATATCCGGTTCAACCCCGGGCGCCTGATCGGTGTCGGTGATCGAAAACTGGATAACCGCCTGATCCTCGCCCTCATACACCGCCAATTGCCTGGCGTCTTCGTCGTCGGGTGTTGGAGCCGGTTCGGTGCGCGATTTATCGCCGCCCGGTTTGATGATCGTCGTGTCGTTGAGCGGGGAAAGATTGATGGTGAACGTCATCAACGCCGCAAGATCGCCCGTTTCTCCGTCCACATACCCGGCAGCCGTCTCCCAACCGCCGCCGGTGACGTAATTGCCCGTGCCGTCGGTGACAATAAATTTGAACGCGTCGGAACTGTAAAAACCGTCGCCGGTGACGTCGTCTCGAACCTTGGAATTGGCGCTGTCATGAAAATACTGCACCCTGCCGGGCACTTTCAAATCCGCCACGGTAAACGTGTCGCCCGCATTCAGCCTGACGCCATTGCGCATAATATAGCCGTAGTCCGGCAAATCGAGAATCTTGATGGTGAGCAGCGCGTCCGGCGTGTCGACGTCGGTTATCTGGAACATGCCATAGTCGATGTCGACGCCGATGGGCGGCGTATCGGGGTCCTGATCGTTTTCCGGTGCAGTGACCTCCAGGGAAGCGCCCGGCTTGCTTGGATCATTTGGATCGCGTTCGGGCATGAGCGGCGCGTCGGGAACAGGCGTGACGCGAATCTCAATCGACCCCGTCCCCTTGGGACCGGCGCCGTCCGCGTCATACGCCGTCACCGTAAGCGTGTCGGTGCCGAACATGTCCTGGGCACCCTTATAGGTCAACGTTTGCAGCATGTCGTTCAACTGATCGCGCGTCCCGTTGAACACATACTTGAAATTGGCGGGATCCGACGCTGTCGAATCAAACAGGCTGTTGAATCGGCTGTCCACCTTGAGTTCGCCGAATTTCGTCTCCAACACCAACGTAATGTCGTCGCCTTCGCCGTTGTTGGCCGCCGGACCGTAGTCATAATCGATAACCGATATGTCGGTAATGAGCACTTCCGTGTCTTCGTCAACAATAATGCCGGGATGGACCGTATTGCCCGTGCCGGGATCAATCTCGATTTCGGTGAGGTTGTTGATGTCCGTGACCGTTATGTCGATGGTCCCCTCTTCCGGAAGGTAGTCTTGGGTCTCCACAATGATTTTGAGAACGTCCTGGCCGGAAAAGTACTTGTCGCCGGTGTATGTCAACGACGCAAGAACCGTGTTGACTGCGTCCGTGTCGCCAACCAGCGTGTAGGTTCCTTTCGGCTCTCCGGTCAGCGGCGGGTCGAATGTCACGCTTTTGTCGGATGCGTTATGGATGAACGAAAGTGTGCCGTGCTCCACCGAGATGGTGACGGTCAAGCCGTTTGCGCCAACCGGTTCGCTTATCGAAATGCCGCCAATGGCGAGGCTGTCGTTTTCATTCACCACCTGCGCCCCGGGGAGAGTCAAATCGGGAGATCCTGGTTCAATTCCGAATGGGGTAATGCCGACGCCGAACGGAGTAATGCCGCCAAACGGACGAAGGCCGTTGTCATCGCTGTCGTCGCCAGGTTTGGCGTACGGGGTGTCGCCGCCGTCCGCGTCCATGCCGGGAACGGGCGTTGCAACCGATGGATCGGACGAATCGCCGGTCTCTCCCTCAACCGGAACCGGGTCGGAAGCGTCGCCGGCCGCATCGGCAGTGTCGCCTACGGACGCGTCAAACATGAAACGCGGTTCAAGCGCCATCATTACCGAGTGTCGCGCAATGATTTCGGACCAATCAGCCGGCAATGCTCCGGAAGGCTTGGCGGACTTTTTCGTATTGCCCTGTTTGGATGCACTCATAATATATCTCTAAATTATATGCAATTATTCACGATAATATTGGTGATTTATTGTAGTTTACCCGAAGATAATGTCATTGTCTATTAAAATCGATTGAAACGTGGAAATCGTGCGCGTATATTTTTTTTCTCGTAATGTACTACCGGCATAGTACGTTACGAGATAGGAAAAACATCTGATTTTCACCGCGTGTTGTTTTGCAACGTATCGGCGCATTGGGGTCCGTGTTTATTACACCCCGCTTTCCCGAACAAGCAGTCCGAGAAACCGCCGCCATACCTCGGAAATCAAGCTGCGCGGCTTGGCCTGAAGACTCGCCTCTCCAACCAGAACCTGTTCGGGCGCGTCATCCTCCGTCTCGCACATTACCTTGTAAACGGAATACTCCGCTTCCATTTCGCCGTCAGCCGTCTTGTATGCGCCCAGCGGGCCTCCATAGGGAGACGCCAGTTCGGGCAGAGCAATCCGTCGGGTCGACTGTTCCTCAATCGAGGCAATGCGCAGACGAATTTCGCGCCCCGGTTTTCCCGCCGGAAAAAAAATCCCCTCGCCGCCCATTATGATGCGATCGCGCGCGTATTCGGGAACAAACACTTCAACTCTTCCGCCGCCGCCGGCAATCACCGCCAGCGGCTCTCGCGCCTGAACCCACGACCCTTCATGCAGCCATTCCGGCACGTCCACCAGCCGTCCGGCAAAAGGCGCCCGAAGATCCAGCCGCGCCCGCTCGCGGAGAAGGCCCGCAAGATCCTCGGCCAATTGTTCAAGCTGTTCCCATTCCGCCGCCATCTCCACCCGAAGCGACAAGTCGAGGCTCGCGAACGAAAGGCGTTCGCGTTGCATCGTCACCTTGTGCGTGGCAATGGCGATGCGGGAATTGAGATCGGGCGAACGAAGGCGGAACAAAACGTCGCCTTCCGCCACATCCAGATCGTTCGCCGCCGTCAACGTGCCAATAACCGCCCCGGCAGGCGCATACAACGTTCCGCGACGTTCGCTCAAGGCAATCGCCGCGCCCGTCACCCGTCCGTGCCACGGAACGGTGAAAAACAGGACCGCCAGCGCGAACGCCAGCAACGTGCGCACCAACCGAAAATTCCAGCGCATTCCAGGCACGTTCCCCATCCAGCGGCTTACCTCTTTTATAACGGGCAGGGCGATGAAAAAGGCCAGTTCCACCGTCATCAACACCAGTCCCAGCGCTTTGAAAAACAGGTGGTACACCAAAAGCGCAATGCCCATAAACAAAAAAAATCGATACACCCATGTGCAAAACGCGTACGCTATCAACCGTGTCCGTTCGCCCCGGCTGAACGCTTCCGGCGGAGAAAGGCCGAAATCGAACAACTGCTCCCGCATCCACCATTTCGCCAGGGCGAACGACCGCGTCTGAAGGCCCGGCAAATTCCAGAAATCGGACAGCAGGTAATACCCGTCATAGCGCATGCAGGGATTGATGTTGACCGTCAGGGTCAGTATCCAGATGCTTCCCGCAAGCATGAATGCCGCCGTCTTCAGTCCGCCCTCCGGCAAAAGCGGCCAGAAAAGCGAGGCGGCGGTCGCCAGAATGAATTCGGCAACAACCCCGGATACGCCGATAACGAGCCGGTCGCGGCGGCTTGGCAGCTTCCACGCCTCCGTCGTGTCCGTCCACAACACCGGCGCGAAACACATGAGCGCGACGCCCATGGACGGTACGCGCAGGCCAAGACGCTTGGCCGCATACGCGTGGCCGAATTCGTGCATGACCTTGGACAGCCCCAGCGCCGCCGCGACCACGAGTCCGCCCTGAAGGGTGAACACAGCGGAAAGATTGTCCCGGAAGCGCGTCCACTCGCGCGAAATCAGGAACAGCCCGCAGAGCGCCGCAATCGACAGCGCGAAGACAAACGGCCTGGAAAACATCCACCGCACCCATCCAAGCGTGGCGCCGAGAAAATGATCGGGCCTGAGAAGCGGAATGCGGAGAAACAGATAATTGTGCAGCAGCGTACTGGCCGCGCTTTTTTTCCGTCCGGCTTTCTGCTTCAGCAGAGCGAGCGTGTCTTCGCGATCAACCGCGACGGTCAGATTGTTCGCGACAAGAAATCCATGCACCAGCATGACCGCGTCGGGAGAGGCGGTTATGGTCGTTTCGCGGGCGATTGATTCAGCGATCTTCGCCGGATCGCCCAGCTCCCAACGCCGCAAAATTTCCATTTCCAGCCAGCCAAGCCGGAAAAAACGCTGCCCCGGCGGATCGTGAAGCGTCCAGGTGGGCGCGCCGAAACGGCTGCCCGGCCCCGGATGCAAGCGCAATTCGTCGCGCAATTTTGGCCATCGCTGTTTCGCACCCGCACTCATATCCCCACCCATTGCCTCACCGCGGCTATGGGCTTTTGCAGAAGACTCAGGCCGAGAAACTGTCGCGGACCGTACATCTTCGCCGTGCCGCGCAATCCCAAAAGCGGTTTGTCGTCCCCCAGGAAATTGGCGCGGATCGTATAGGCCATGCCGACACCGGGTATTTCCGATGCGCGGTACGAGGAAAAATACACGGTGGCGAGGACCGGGGAGTCGGGCGTGACGTTGGAATAAAACACGATTTTTCCATCCTCTGCCATCTCCATCGCTTCCGCTGCCGGCAAATACACCCACAACTCCACGTCGTCCGCGTTCGCAACCAGCAAAATTCTCTGTCCCAGGCTGACCGGCCGGCCAAGCCATTCGTCGGGATTGTCGCACAGGGCGATGCCGTCTATCGGGCTTGTAATGACGACGCGTTCCATCTGGCTTTCGATATACGCCGTCTCTTCCCGAAGTTGCTCCTTGCGACCGATGGCCAGCGGTATCCGCTGTTTGGTGCGCGGATCGGACAAGGCTGACTGCAAAAGCTGTTTGTACTCGGCGTCCGCCATTTCCTCCGCTTTTTTCGCAACCGCGAGGCGCGTGCGAAGCTGCGTGTCGTCAAGCCTGACCAGGGGGGCTCCCGCGCGAACGCGCTGGTTCGGCTCAATCAGCAAACGCTCCACCACGCCTTCCAGTCCCGAACGCACCGGGGCGGGGCGGCGGGCGGACACCTCTGCCGGCGCCAGGACGGACTGGCGCACCGGAATGAAACATACGGCGAGAGCCAATCCCAGGAGAACGGCGGCGATGGTCGATACGGAAAATTTCCGCGCGCGGCCGCGGGTATGGACAAGGCTGTAAGACTGCGCGTACGATTCGCTCAAATGGACGAAAAGCGCCGCTTCGGCATCGGTGAACGGTTCGTCGCGGAACAAAAACAGCATGCCGTCCGTGCCGCCCCCGCCGCCCGACAGGCGGGCCGAAAGTCCGTGGCGCGGCAGCCATTCGGCCCAATCCTTGTACCAGACGGATGTTTCGCCCGCGTCGGCTATCGCCTGCAAATCGATTTTTTCGACCGGCGTTTTTTCCCGGTTGTTCTGGAGCAGTCGGGTGAATTTCAAAAGCCATTGGGAATACGGAGACGACGCGTCCGGCACCGCCAGCCCGGAAATGGCTTCGACAACCGGCCAATCGCGGCGCAGATTGACGAACGCGGCCTGGCGGTAGGGAAACGCCTGCCTCGTTTCGTTGACCATGATGAACGGCAACGCGTCCGGCTCGGCGGTGCGCGCCCGCCGTTGCAAATGCAAAACCATGGTCAGGCGATCAAGCGCGACAAGCGTCGCGCTGCCGGCGCGGGAATTGCCCGATCCGATGGGAATCTCGAGGCGGGACTTCTTGGGTTCGACCGGCGGAATGCCTTTGGGGTCCTCGGGGGGGACGGTCACAGCGACTCCCCTTTGGGCGGAAGGATAGCGGCCGCGCCGCTCATGCCTTCCATCAGGTTGGGCGCGGGGTTGGCAAACGTCGCGTAGGCCTTGACCGATTGGCTGAGCGGATCGACCTTGCCGCCGATGCGGTCAAGCACCGCGTCGTATGTGGCGCCCGTCTCGTCGATCGTGACCTGAAACGCGTAGCCGGGAGTAAACCAGCGCACCCAAAGGGAAGAAACAATAAACTCCAGCTCCAGCGTCGAATCGTCCAGAATCTCCACGAGCGGCTGTCCTTCGGCCACATACTGATTTTCCTGCACAAACACGTCGGCAACCCGGCCGATAAACGGCGACCGGACTATGGACCGCGAAAGCAGCGCCTTTACCGATTCGAGTTCTGAACGGGCCTGTTCCATCTCCATTTCCAGCACTTCGACCTCGGCGTCGCCTTTCGTGCCGAAACCGGCCAGTTCCTTCGTCATATCGTACACTATTTCCTGGCGTCTGAACGCCGCCTGGCTCCGGGCCAACTGCAATTGGAGAATGTCGTTGTCGAGACGGACAAGAACGTCCCCCTTGAGGAAACGCTCTCCGTCCCGCACCGCGACATCCGTGATGCGGCCCGACATTTGGCTTGATAAAATCGTATGGCTGGCGGCGGAAACGCGAACGCGTACCGAAGGCAGCCGCCCGGTTTCGTCGGGACGCGAACTCTCTGTGGGGGGCTGAGTTGCGATCGGGTGCTCGGGGGAGGGGGCGCCAAGCAGGGCATGCGGCTCGGCGGCTATGCCGGGACTGTCCGCCGCTTGCGTACCGAAAGGAAAAAGCACGAAGAGACAAAAAATGGAAAAAAGAAAAATTCGAGCCATTATGGCACCGCCTGTCGGGTCTCTCTCGCTCTGAACATCCCCTCGATATTCATTTGAAAAATCTTGTTTGGCGCATGGGGGTCATTGCGGCATGGGTGAGTGGTTGATTTGCGGGTTGCCGGTCTGCGGGAGGCGATTCCGTTTCCGCCTGCGTCGGCGCCGGATCCTGAGGCTGATTGCCATCGGAGGTGAAGCCGGTGCCGGTGAAACCGCCCCCCGAATCGACCGCGAAAATGGGCAGCGCCGCCAAGGCCGCTCCCGACGACGCGGCTATGCAATTGTTGGGAATCTTCGGGGCGTCCATCGGAAGGGGCGGCAGGCCGCCGGACAGCCAGTTGGCCAGTCCATCCGCCACAATGAGACCGAGTTGGTTCAGGCTTTCGACGTTTCCTGCATGCGTCAGCACATCGCCGCCCACCGAATAATAGAGATTGCCCCACGCGGACAATACGTCTATAAGGGAATGATCGCGTTCCAGGCGCGCGTTCAGGGTTGCGGCGCTTTGCCGGATTTCGTCGATTTCGCCCACTTCCCGCGCCTTGGCGGAAGCGACGGAAAGATCAAGCAGCTTGTTTTCAATCCCGTATATCGCGCCGGAATCGTTGTACATTTCGATAGCCTGCCGGTATTGGAAATAACTCATGTTGATCTGCACCAGCGCGGCAAGCGTGTTCGCCATGCGCCGGGAACGCGCGACTTCCACCTGCGCCTTCGACGCCTTCACCTGCTTGAACTTGCCGGCCATGCCGACAATATCCACGGTCGCGCGTATGCCCGCCTCCGCCCACGCCTGGTGGGTAAGGTATTTGTTGTCGTCGTAATTGCCGTTGTTGAAAATGGAAATGCCGGGCGCCATGCGCAGAATTTCCTTCTTCACTTCATATTGGTCAATCCGCGCCTGATACGTTTCCTCGCGCAAATCGGGGCGAAGATACAAGCCGATCGTTTCCAAATCGGACAATTCGGCCGAAAGAACCGGCGGCTTCAATTCGCCGTCGACCGGCGCGACTATGGTGTACCGGTCGCTGAGCGGAAGGTTCATGAGCGCGGCGAGCCGGGAACGGGCGGTCGCCAACTGCATCGAAACCAGGCGCAAATGGCCGATAATGCTCAAAAGAGAACGCTGCTGCTCAAGCGTCTGTTGCAGAGGGGCTTTTCGTTCCTCTTCAACCTGCTTGTAGGTGGCGAGGGCGGCTTCGGCGCGGGCAAGCGTTTCGTTGATCTTGTCGCCAATGCTCTCGGCTGTGGCGACCCGGAAGTATTCGACGATAACGTCCTTGACCAGATTGTTCAGGATGCGGCGGCGGCGCTCCTGCAAAATTAAATACCTGTCCGCCTGCTGGCGCGCCTGGAAATAGCTCAGGCCAAAATCCAGAACCGACCATGAAAACGACAAATCGCCGGTCCAGTGATTCACTTCGGATGAGACGGACGGTTCCAATGACTGATACCGGCCAAGATACGAAATGGAACTGGACGCGGATTCGTTGTTGCGGATGCTGTAGCCGGCGTTGAATGCGACGCGGGGCAACATGTTGAGATTGGCGACGTCGAGTTGCTTGAGGTGGAACGACGCCTCCATTTGGGCGAGGCGGTGGTCCAGATTGTACTGTATCGCTCTGGCGACGGCTTCGGGCAGCGAAATCGCTCCGTTGGGACTCTCCTGTCCAATAAACAGGTTCCCCATATCCTCGACTGCGCGTTGCCATTGCTCTTCTTCGCCAATGGGATTGGGTTTTACAAAGCATCCCGTCAGCGGTGCGGCAAGCAAGCACGCTGACAGCAGGGTACCCAGGCGAATATACGGACGCATATGGCGCACTCCCTTTCAAAGCTCTTTCATGTATCTGGGTAACAATATATTTTTAGTGATTTGTGTCAATGGAGAATTATATATTTTCTTTCAGTTTTTTCACGTTTTTCGTTAATATAACTATTTATTAACACAGGTGATATGGTAATGAGACGTCTGCATTTAATGTCTATGCAAGAAGAGACGAAATGTCGTTGTTCGGGTATGATTGTGTGACTCGAGGCATTGCTGCGATACCATGCGGAAAGGAACGGTGTCGTTGATGGATGTAAACCGAACGCGAGGCGGTTGTTGCCGGCATAACTCCCGGAACGTGAATAGGACGCGAAAAACCGCAACCCGTTCGGATTGCGGTTTCGGCGTTCCCCGAACAACAGGAATAATGCGTATGTTATGACTGCACCGAACATGCGCCTGGAAATAACGTCTTTATGTCCGGCGCCATGACCCAGGAACCGCCGGATTTCCGGACCGCCACGACCGTGGTGGGGATTGCGGCGTCGTTATTTGTGATAACGGCGCGGCGGCATCGCTCGCCCAACGCCGAATAATATTCCTCTCCTATCATCACGACGACGTTGCTGCCCCACGATGTATCTGAAAATTCCCTGGATTCGCTGGACAACCCCTCGCTGATGAAAAGGGCAATCGCGTCATCGGGCGATTGCGGCTCCGGCAACTCCCCGATGGAGCCATATGAAGGCGCCGCCGCTACTGTGGTCGCGCCGCCAATATCCATCGACAGCAACGGCGGCGGAGGACACGGTGTGGCTGTAACCAGGGAACTTTCCGAGTCCGAACAACCGGAAAGCACTATGCATACAAAAAATAACGCGGCATAACTACCAGCCCGGGCAGAAGAACCCGTTTTCCGCGCGCGTCCGCGATAAATATTCATGGAGTCTCCCCAAGCGATTCGCCTCGCGATTCCGGCGTCGTTTTGCAACACGCGTGCAAAAACATCCTTTCGCCTCTGACTGCACTATTATCGGCCATTTCCACAACGATGTTCAGCCAAAGTTGATTTTTTCTGAAATAATGATTACCCGGATAAAAAACGGATAAAAAATGATTCCCCGGATAAAAATAGTGGATATAAA
>DAIPJX010000019.1:0-16299 GCA_036770065.1 Planctomycetota bacterium | reverse complement strand
TGTTTTCGTGCCGGTTTGGCGAAGGTTCCGGTCATCTGCCGCATGGTTTATTGCCGGTTTCGCCGTTTTCATCGGGCGGAAGAATGGTCGGGACATCGGCCAGCTCCGCTTCGAGCGCTTTCAGGAAAGGGGCAAACCGTTCCTGGTTTTCCGGGCTGGCCTGGACGAGCAGCGAATGGGCCGAGTGGATTTGTTTTTGTCGCGCATAGGGATCGGTGGTTGGGTAGAGAACTTTTGTTTCGCCCGGGTTTGTAGGAAAATCATCCTCATGCACCGATACCAAATGGATGACGCCGAGCATTTTCAACAACCGCCGGTTTTCGTCGGAAACGTTGACGAGGCAAAACCAGCCGAATTTTTGCCTCACCTTGGTCGACAAGCCGATAAAGGTGCCCATAAAGGTTGAATCCATGCCCTGGCAGTCGCGCAAATCAACAATAAAATTCAAAAACCCGGAATGAAGTTCGGATTCGACAAACGACTGGAGGGTTGGGGCGAGGAACATGTTGCCGAGTCCATGTACTTGCACGAGCACAGCATCGTCGATTCTGGCAACGGTCAATCTATTGTCTCTGTTTGGCTGGGGAGGTGAAACGGGCATATACCCCATCCTTTCTTTCTGAATATTTCGGATACAGCCGATGCTGAGCCGCATCTATCTTTTATCGCTGTTACTAAAGACTGTCATAATACTGCCCAAACTATACGATCTCGGGAGAAAATTGTAAAGCGGGAATTTCCGATGAGAAATGTTTCGCATCTCAACCTCTTGATTTCGAACGGGTTCGGGGTGAAAGCCGTTATTCCGGCAGTATCCACTTGCCGGTAGGGGATGTTCCGGGTACAGTAGGGGCGCTGTCGTTGTTTGCGAGCATTCACCAACGTATGACAAAGGAAGAGGCATGGCTGACGACTGTATCTTCTGTAAAATAATCAGGGGCGAAATTCCGGCGACAAAAATTTATGAAGATGAACAAAATCTGGTTTTTCGCGATATCAATCCCGCGGCGCCGGTTCATCTTTTGGCGATTCCCAAGCGCCATGTCAACAGATTGTCCGAATGCGGACAGGAGTCCTCGGAAATGCTTTCCTCGCTGTTGTTGACGGTGAACAAGGCGGCGGCGCTGGAAAAGTTGGACGATTTCCGGGTGGTAATCAACAATGGCGCGGGTGCGGGACAAACGGTCTTTCATCTCCATGTCCATATTTTGGGCGGGATGGCGATGAGCGAGCGGCTTTTGTAAACTGGGTGATGACGAGAGTGATACTGCGGAAACTGTAAAGTCGAGGAAATTGTTATGTCCAATGCCAATATTGTCGGTCGGCGCATCAAGGCGATTCGCGAGCGGCGGGAGATGAGTGTCGAGGATCTTGCGGGAGCGTTCCCGGGGGACGAGGCATCGAACCGGGAGTTGATTGAGCGTCTTGAACGGGGCGAGACGGTGCCGTCTTTGACGCCGTTGCTTCAGATTGCCCGTGCGTTGGGTGTGCGCTTGGGGAGTTTTCTCGATGATCAGCAGGGGGAGTCGATTGTCATAACCCGGAAAGGGGATGTGGCGGAGACGAATCGCTTTACCGGCTCCAATTTGGGGACGGCGAAAAACGAGTTGGCGTTCAATTCGCTCGCGCCGAACAAGAGCGATCGCCACATGGAACCGTTTTTGATTGACGTCAAGCCGCATGCGGGCGAGGTGGTGACGTCGGCGCATGAGGGGGAGGAGTTTATTTATGTGTTGGCGGGCGAGATTGAGATTGTGTACGGCAAGGACGCGTATCGGTTGACTGTCGGCGATTCGGTGTATTACGATTCTATTGTGCCGCATCATTTGCACGCGGCCGGGAACGAGGGGGCGAGGATTCTCGCTGTTGTGTACGCGCCATTTTAGGTCTATCGACTCCCGCGCATTTGTAGTGCCAAGTAAAAAAATCCCGGCCCAGCAAAAACGGTTTCACATTCTCGGCCGAACGGCCGGACAAGAAGGAATCGTGCAGCAATAAAGAAAAAATTCTTTTAGAAGGATTGACTTTGTTGCCCCGACATATATAATTGTTCCTGTAGTAGCGAGCGTTCCTCTGACTCTGCCATGTGTGTAGAGCAACAGTTTTCGGGAACGCCTGAAACCGTCAATTGACGGCACGTACAGAGCGGCTGGATATTCCTGGCGGATTGGCGACCGCGGCGGTATTGGAATCCCGGCCTTGCATTCATCACAGGAGGGTCCGCCATGACAGCTATGAGCAGCAGGAGAACGTTTGAATCGTTTGCGGCGCCGAGGGCGAAAAAAGCCGGTCATACCGGACTTCCCGTCCTTGTGTTTCTCGTCGGTCTCGCTCTTTTGGCAGCCGGCATTTACGCAAATATTTCGGTGCTGGCGATTATTGGGTTTGTTCCGTTTACCGCCACCCTGTTGTATTGGAACGCGATGTTCTGGAGCAGGGCGGCCGGGGATAAGATGTTCAAGGATTCTTGGCGTCATTTTCCCTACTAAAAACGGGAATATTGTCACAAAACCACATTCACACGTCCGAGCCCCTCTTGCGAGGGGCTTTTTTTTTTCAACCGAGGAATTTGGTGTAATTCAGGATGAACACGTAGACGGGCACCATTGCCATGCTGATGGTTGTCGTAATGGCGGTCACCATCGAGGCGTATTCGTAATCGCTTCCGACTTCGCGCGCGACAATCGGCAACTGCGCCATGGCGGGCATGTTGGACAGAATGAAAAACACCTGCTTCACCACCGGCGCGACCGGCAGGAGCGAGCAGATGCCGGCGGTGACGAACGGTACGGCCAGGCACCGATAGCCGACGGCGATAAGCATGTCGCGCCAGTGGGCGATGTGCCTGAATTCGGCGAAGCGGATAACGCTGCCGATAAACATCATGGCGAGCGGGGTAACGCAGGCGCTGATCATGCCCAGCGTCCTGGTTGCGAACATGGGAATGGGCAATTTCAGCATGACCCAGGCGAGTCCGCAGAGAAAACCGAACATGGGCGGCGTGCCGAAAACGGCTTTGAGAGTGCCGAAAATCCCCTTGCCGCTTTTTGCGCCGGTTTCGCGGCGGATGATCCATACGCCGACCGTCCAATAAAGAGTGGTGTTGGCCGCGTAAAAAATCATGGTGACGGGCAGGATTTGCTCGCCGTACAACGACGCGACCACCGGCATTCCCATGATGACGGTGTTGGACAGGCTGATGGCGTTGATGAACACGCCCCGGCGCGGCGGGCGGATGTGCAGTATCGCCGCCATGACTGCGCCTATGGCCATGCCGGAAAGAATGATAATGAACGGATACTGAAGATTGAAAAACAACTCGAAAAGTTCGGACGGGCGCGAATAGGCGCGGACCACGTTGTAGAACATGTAGAAGGGGATGGCGAGATTCAGGCAAAAACTGGACATGAACGACATGCCGGCTTTTCCGAACCATTTGGATGGAGCAAAGAAAAAACCGACGCAAATCATCGCCAAAAGCGGTACAACACTGCTGACGCCCTCGAGAAACATACACGCTCCAATTATTTGTCCGGTGGTTGGGAAACCATTGCTATCGTATTATGTTCCGATCTTCCTTCGTTTCAAACTGTTTTCGTCGGCCCCGGCCGGTTTCCGAAAAAACTGGACATGGCGGTCCCGCCCGTTACGATGGATGCTTTGAACGAAAGGCGCATGGGAGACGATGAAGGCAATCCGGATTTTTGGCGTGGTACTTTGTATTCTCTGGTGCGCGGGGGGGCATGCCCGCGCCGGCGATCGCGAAATCGCCGTCGCCCTTTCCCATACGGCGGCATCCCTGCCGGTGCTGCGGATGCTGGAAAGCGGTGTGCTTGGCCCCGATGTTTCCATCTCGATCGATGTATGGAGCGCGCCCGAGCAGTTGCTCGCCATGGCGCAAAAAGGGAGGCATGCGTATTACGTTCTGCCGTTGACGCTGGCCGCCCGCCTGTATGCCAAGGGCATTCCTCTCCGCCTTGTCAATGTCAGCGCCTGGGGCGGCATAACGCTGGTTTCCTCCGACGACGCGGTTGGCGGATGGAGCGATTTGCCGGGCAGGGATGTGCATGTGCCGCGCCGGTCGTCGCCGCCCGACGCGTTGTTTCGTTATTTTCTTCATCATGAGCGCATCGACGAGACGGACATCCGCCTGGTGTACTCGTCCCTTCCGGAAATTGCCCAGCTTGTCCGGACCGGCCGCATCGATACCGCCGTCATGATGGAACCGCAAACAACCAGAGCCTTGGCCGGCGGCGCGCGCATTGTTCTCGATTTTGAAAAAGAATGGCAAAGAATCCACGGCGCGGATGCGGCTCTCCCCAGTCTTGGATTCGGCGGCACGCCGCGTTTCCTCGAGGACAATCCGGAACTGGCGCGCCGGTTCGAACATGCCTACGCCGAAGCGTGCGGATGGATTGCCGCCCACCCGGCGGAAGCGGGCGCGTTGGCGGAGAAATATCTGTCCCTGCCGGCGCCGTTGATTGTCGAGGCTTTGCCCAGGCTTGGCCTGCGGTATGTGGCGGCGGCGGACGCGAAGCAATCGGTGGAAACGTTTTTTTCCGTATTGCATGACGATTCTCCCGAAATGATTGGCGGAAGGATCCCGGATGCGGGTTTTTACCAGGAATAACTTTCGCGCCCATTGTATCGCCTGTGGCGTCGTGCTCGCTGTATGGCAAGGATTGACGCTGCTGTATTCGCCCCTGATTATCCCGACGATTCCTTCGGTCATGATGAAATTTGTTTCCATCGTTACGGCGTACGACAGCGTGGCGGCGATTGGCGTGACATTGGCGCGGCTCGCGATTGGCGTGCTTTTGGGCATTGTCGGCGGCGGCGTGATCGGCTGCCTGTTCGGCCGGTTCGACCGGCTCTACTCCGTAGGAAAACCGATACTGGGGCTGGTGCAGGCGGTGCCGCCGGTTTCGTGGCTGGTGCTGGCTTTCATCTGGTTCGGCTTCGACGGCAGGCCGAGTGTGTTTATAGTCGTCGTTTCCATCCTGCCCATTGTCGCGGCGAACATGATCGAAGGCATTCACGCCATTGACGCGAGGCTTATGGACGTTGCCCGCGTGTATCGGTTTTCCCCGATCAAGAAGGTGCGCACAATTGTCGTTCCGGCCATTCTCCCCTACTTTCGGTCGGCTTTGCGCATCGCCCTCGGCACCGGCTGCAAAGCCGTCGTCATGGGGGAGGTGCTGACGACCGGAAACGGCATCGGCGGCGCAATCACCATGGGCAGAATGAATATGGAACCGGAATCGGTCGTCGCCTGGTCGCTGGTTGTTTTGGCCATATATTATCTGCTCGAGTTTGCCGCCGGCCGGTTTGTGCCGGAGCCAGGGAGGAGGCGATGCTGACCATTCGCGGCCTTGGCAAACGCTTCGGCGATCTGACTGTTTTCGACGCGTTCGATTTCTCCATGAAGGACGGGGAATTTGTCGCGATTGTCGGTCCTTCGGGATCGGGCAAGACGACGCTTCTGAATCTTGTCGCCGGTTTGAGCCGGCCGACCGGCGGAACGATTGACCGCCCGGACATGCGCGTCGGCTATGTCTTTCAGGAGGACAGGCTGTTTCCCTGGCTTACGCTGGAGGAGAATATCCGCATTGTCGGCGCATCCGACGACAAGGACGAAGCGCGGCGCCTGATTTCGCTGGTCGGGCTGGACGGGTTTGAATCGTATTATCCGGACGAGCTTAGCGGCGGCATGCGGCAGCGCGCGTCGATTGCGCGCGCGTATTATTACCGGGCGAATTTGTTGTTGATGGACGAGCCGTTTTCGGCGCTGGATTATGCCTTGCGGCAAGAAATGTTGCGGACGCTTCTGTCCGTCCGCCGGGAACGCGAGGCGGGAGTCCTCTTCGTGACCCATCATGTCGCGGATGCGCTAATGGTCGCTTCGCGCATCGTTGTATTGAGCGCGCTTCCCGCACGCATCGTCACAGAGTGCGAACTCGGGCCAACCTCCCGCCTTCGCGATATCCGGGAACCGCGCCTCCAGTCGGTTCATGGAAAAATACTCAATGCGTTGAATTGAAACAACGCGCTCCGCCTGGGAGCGCGTTGTTTGGGTTTGTGTTTGACCTTTTCTTTATTTCCTTTTCAGAAGATTGTCCCGGAACGCTTCCCAGCAGCCGCACATATAATCTTCTTGGGCATTCTTCGCTTCGTCGACGCCGAGCTTGTCCTCTTCCCATGAAGCAATGACCCGGGCAAGGCCGTCCTTGAACTTCCAGGCAGTCTTGAAATCGGGCGCCGCCTTCCGGAATTTCCCGGTGGAGAAAACCGAGCAATACACTTTTTCGACATTGAGATGCGTCGCCACCGCCGGATCGGCTTCGCGAAGCAAAGCGCTTGGGATATTATACAGAATAGGCTCCTTGCCGACGAGTTCGCCGACAAAACGGTAGATGTCTTCCCATACCACCATTTCATCGCTCACGACATGGAAACAATCGTTGTACGTGCGCTCATTGCCGCAGGCGAGAACAAAACCGTACGCAAGGTCTTCCGCATATGTAAAGCACCACGGAATAACTCCTTCGCCGACCATAACCAGGGGCTTCCCGTCCTTGATACGCTGGACAACGTTATAGTTTTGTCTCAGCATGCCGAAATTGCGCGCGCCCGGGCCGAAAGTAAGCGATGGCCGGATAATGGTAATTGCCGCACCCGGCTTGTTCATTTCCGCCGTCAGATATCGTTCCATATCCGCCTTGAGCTGGCCGTAGGCGAAATCGGATCCGGCAAGCAGAGATTCCGCGTCTTCCCGGATCGGGAGACTCTTGTACGGGCGCGCATAGGCGGCGATGGACGAGGTGACGATAATCTGCGCGGCGCGGTCGCGGAACAGTTCGACCGTTTGCTTTGCGTCTTCCGCATTGAACGCAATCATGTCGATGACCACATCCGGTTTTTCGTGCGCAAGCGCGGCGGCAAACGCGGAGGCGTCTTTCCTGTCCGCCGTTATCGTGCGAACGTTTTTTGCGACGTCAAGCTGTCTGCTGCCGCGATTGACCGCGGTGACTTCAAAACCACGGTCAATCGCTTTGTCCACAATTGAGCGGCTGATAACTCCGGTGCCGCCGAGAATCAATACTTTCATGGAGAAGTTTCCTTTTTCCACCCCGATTCCGGAAATGGCGCTTCCGATGAACAGCGTGCCGCCTACCGGAGGCGTGATCAATCCCATGCCCAAATTGACGATCATCAGCATGCAATATTGAATGGGACCCATCCCCGGTTCCATCGTAATGGGTAGGATGATGGGCGTCGTCATGCACAGTACACGACTGTTTTTCCCGTGCCGTGTTACCAGGACAGTATTTGCTCGGCGATCCGTTCCGGCGTCAACTTGAACGCTTCAAGGATCACGCCGTAATTTTCCGCCGATTCGCCGTACGTATCGTTGATGCCGATGCGGCGGAGAGGAAGCGGATCTTCCGAAAGCGCTTCGAGAATGGCCGCGCCCAAACCGCCGATAATGCTGTGTTCCTCGATGGACACGATGCGTTTGCACGTACCGACGGCCTGGCGGACGGCGGCGGCGTCGAGCGGCTTTATCGTGGCGAAGTTGACGACTCTCGCGTCGATGCCCTTGGCGGACAGGATTTTTTTCACTTCGAGCGAAGCGGCCAGCATATGCCCGCTTGCGCAGAGCGCGATATCCTTGCCGTCGGCCATGACGGTCGGCTTGCCGACGACGAGGGGCGTTTCGGGGGCGGTGACGTCCGGGATATCGTTTCGGTTGATGCGGATATAGGCCGGGCCGGGCAGAGCGATGGCGGCGCGTATGGCTTTCCGCGCTTCGTTCGCGTCGGCGGGCGAGAAGACGGTCATGTTCGGCAATGTCCGCATGATGGCGACGTCCTCGAACGCCTGGTGGGTTCCGCCGTCGGCGAAATCGGACAAGCCGCAACTTGCGCCGACGATTTTCACGGGCAGGCCGGGGAGACAGACGCTTTGGCGGATTTGCTCAAACGGGCGGCCGGCGACAAACACGGCGAATGAATGGCACACCGGAATTTTTCCCGACAGGGCAAGCCCGGCGGCGGCGGAAATCATATTCGACTCGCCGATGCCCATTTCGATAAAGCGCTCCGGCTTGTTTTGTTCGATCTGAATGGACTGGGTGGCGCCGCACAGGTCGGCGTCGAGCGCGACGACCTTGTCGTTTTCCCTGCAAATGGCAAGAAGCTCTTCCCCGTACGCGCCTCTTTGGCTGCTTGTGCTCATCTATGGACTCCTCATGGAATTGGGTGAAAATGAAAAAGCGAGCGTGCGCTATGCGCCGATTTCCGCCAGCGCTTTCGCACGGGTGTCTTCTTCCATTGCCTTGTTGTGGTACGCATTGGTGTCCTCGGCGAACGAAACGCCTTTTCCCTTGATGGTGCGGGCGACGATGGCTGTGGGTTTGCCCGTCACCGTATCGGCCTTGTCCAGCGCATCGGCGATTTCTTCAATATTATGGCCGTCGATTTGAATGGCGTTCCAACCGAAGGCGGCGAATTTGGCGGCGATGGCGTCGGCGTCGCCGACATTGTAGCGGTCGACGATCCGGCCCATGGCGCTGATGGAATTGCAGTCGACCATGACGCGGAGGTTGTCCAGTTTGTGATGCCCGGCGGCGGTCGCGGCTTCCCAGATTTGTCCTTCCGCGAGTTCCGCGTCGCCGGTGATGACGTAGACTTTCCAGTCCGCCTTGTCCATTTTGGCGGCAAGCGCCATGCCGACGCCTTGCGAGAGTCCTTGCCCGAGCGATCCGGTGGCGGCTTCGATGCCGGGGGTGGTTATTTCAGGGTGACCCTGGAGCATGCCGCCGAGGGTTTTCGTTTTGGCGAGTTCGGCATGGGGAAAGTATCCCGCTTCCGCCAGCGCCGAATATTGGGCGAGGACGGAATGGCCTTTCGACATGATGAAACGGTCGCGGTTGGGCATTTTCGGATTCATGGGATCAATCCGCATTTTGTGGAAATACAGGACGGTTATCATATCGGCCGCGGACATGGAACCACCCAGGTGTCCCGGCTTGTTGAGCCCTATCGCTTCGATAATTCCGGCGCGGATGCGTTTGGCCGTTGCCCGCAGTTTCCCTGCTTCGGATTTGTCCATTGTCGACTCCTGTTCGTTGTGTGTGGATTTTCGGAATACGCGTACGGCGTTTTATTGCGGTCACATGTCTGACAGGGGTATGATACACTGCCCACGTCGTTCGTCAAGGGCTGAGCCGGAAATTTTACATGTTTTGTTTTTTTGCCCGAGCCGCCGCGAGTTGCCACAGCGAGAGCAGCACCGCGACAAGACTGCAGAACGCGGCGAACAGCATCAGGTACGAGCTGGACATGCCGCGTCTGATCATGCCGCCCGCTATCATGACGGCGATGGACGAAAGACCCGACGTGCCGCCCATGACCAGACTGGTGCGAAGGGATTGGGTGAGGCCGGCGGCGTTCCTGGCCATGGCAACCGCGACCGGATACACTGCGCCTGGTGAAATAATGGCCAGGGGCAAGGCGATGAAAAAGCCCGTTTCCGGCGAGGCCGGATATGCCATGAGGACGAACAGCGGCGCCGCCAGCGCCTGGGTGCAGAGCGAAACGAAATAAAATCCCCGTCTGGTCGATTTCGCCGTCCACAGGAACGAGGCAAGCGACCCGGCGATGCCCCAGCCCATCAATACCCATCCCGCCCATACGCGCGCGGTGGGACCGAACCTCAGTTCATAATGGCTGGACAGGGTGGCGACGAACAGGCCGTTCGCCACGCCGAAGCAAATGGCCACGAGCAGGAGCGGCCAGTACGACATTCTGCCTTCGGTCGGTTTGCTGGCGCGGCGCGAACGCGGTCGGAGTACGATGGACGGGTGGGCTTTGCGTTTGTTGCGGTATTGGGCGTAAAGAAGGAAACCTGTAAACAGGCCGGGCAGGGCGAACCACGCCAGCGCGGGAAAGCCGAACCATTCCGACCACTTGATGGCGAGCGGCGTGCCGATGGCGGAGATTGCCGCGCCGCCAGCCATGAAGATGGGGATGCCCATGGATGATTCTTCACCCGCTTCATCGTGGGCGGACAGGGCGGCTTCCGGATGGTAGACGCCGGTTCCGATGGCGCCGAGGATGGCGAGCGCGGCAAGCGGCCAAATGCCTCCGGCATATCCCATAAAGGTGGACAGGGACGCGGTCACAACGGAGAGTCCGAGAACCCATGCCACGTTTCGTTTGCCCATAATCCAGCCGGTTGTCGGCTGGGCGATATTGTTCAGAAGCGCGGCGACGCCGATGAGGAAGACGATATCGCCTAGCGGGATATTCAGATACTGCGCCAATCCCGGCGCGACCACTTGCAGCAGTCCAATATAAAAATCAACCGCTCCATGCGCGATTGTCAGGGTGATGATCGGCAAATAGGGAAGAATGCGAGTGAACACGTGTATTCCTTTTATGATCCATTACGAAAAAGAACCTATCCGAGTAAGCCCCGCGCGCTCATTTTCCGTTCGTCGGTCAAACAGCTTCGTTGACGCTCCGCGCCAATGTCTCGAAGCGGCGCGTTCGCGCGGCGAAGCAGATGGAAATCGGCAAGCACAAACGCCAAAGTCGCTTCCAGCACAGGCACCGCCCGAATGCAGACCGCCGGATCATGCCGCCCGCCAATAGTGCAGTCAAGCGTTTTCAAATCCGCATCGACAGTGTGTTGCGTTTGTCCAATGGACGGCGTTGGTTTCAGGGCGCAACGAACGATGATCGGCTGGCCCGTGGAAATTCCGCCCAGGATGCCGCCCGCATGGTTGGTGAGAAACGCGTCTTCCAATCGGCCCGAGGCCGGAGTGCGCATGGCGTCGTTGTTTTCCGAACCCTTGGCGGCGGCGGCGGCGAATCCATCGCCGATCTCCACGCCTTTGACGGCGTTCAGGCCAAGACAGGCCGCGCCGATGCGTCCGTCCAGACGATCATACACCGGTTCACCCAGTCCCGGCGGTACATTTCGGGCGCGGATTTCAACAATGCCGCCGAGTGAATCGTTCCTGGCGACGGCGTTTTTAAGAATGCTTTCGTACCGCGTGACGATATCTGGATCGGGGCAGAAGAAAGGATTCTGGTCGATGGCGTCGTCCCGCCATTTGTTTGTATCGGCCTGAACGCCGCCAAGAGCGGTCAACCCCGCGGTAACGGCGATGTTCCGTGTTTCGGGAAAGTGGGCGAGCAATTGCCGGGCCACCGCTCCGGCGGCGACGCGGGCGATCGTCTCCCGCGCGGACGATCGTCCGCCGCCGCGCGGATCGCGCACGCCGTATTTTGCCGTATATGCGGCATCGGCGTGTCCGGGCCGGAAAAGGTGTTTGAGTTTTTCGTAATCCTTCGACCGCTGGTTCCGGTTGTGGACCATGAGCATAATGGGGTGGCCGGTCGTCGCACCTTCATAAACCCCGGACATGATTTCCACCGCGTCCCGTTCGCTACGCGGGCTGACGAACCGGTTTCGGCCCGGCCGGCGTCTGTCCAGCCAAGGCTGGATGTCGGCTTCGGTCAGCGGAATTCCCGGAGGACAGCCGTCCACGACGCACCCCACGGCTTTGCCGTGGCTTTCGCCGAACGAGGTGAAAGTGAAAAGTTTGCCGAACGAGTTCGCTTGCATTATGGTATCGCCTTGCCGGGTCAAAAATATTATACTAACGAAAACATGCTGCATAATCCATACATATACAGGAGACTCAATGCTCACAATCGAGGTGGATGTGGAACGCCGGAATCACCGGTACGATATCTTATTCGAACCGGGGCTGTGCCGCAACTGGCGGTCGGTGGTGGAGGAACGATTGCCTTCCGCCGGGTATCTTGCGGCAGTTGACGCGAACCTGGCCCGCATTGCCGGTTTTCCCGCTTCCGGTACGGTTGAGGGCAAGTGGCGGTATCTTTGGGTTGAGCCGGGGGAGCATGACAAATCGCTTGAGCAGTTTCAATCCATGCTTCTTCGGGCGACGGAGATGGATTTGGACCGGGGGTCGGTCGTGGTTGCGGTTGGGGGCGGGGTGACGGGGGATTTGTCCGGTTTTATGGCTGCGTGTTTGTTTCGCGGGGTCAGGCTGGTGATGATTCCGACGACGCTTTTGGCGCAGGTTGACAGTTCCGTCGGCGGAAAGAACGGGTTGAATGTTCCGCGCGGCAAGAACCTGCTTGGCACTATTCACCAGCCCGAGTTGGTGCTTATCGATCCGGTTTTTCTTGATACTTTGCCGAAGCGAGAATTCGGGGCCGGTCTTGCGGAAATAGTCAAGACGGCTGTTTTGGATGGGCGCGCGTTTTTTTCCCGGTTGGTTGGGTCGGTTGATCGGCTGTGTGGGTGCGAACATGATCTTATGGCGGAGACGATTGCTTGTTGTTGTCGCATCAAGGCCGGCATTATTGCCGGGGATGAGAGGGAGAAGGGGAAGCGTGCGTTGTTGAATCTTGGTCATACGTTTGGTCATGCATTGGAGTCGTTGGCCGGGTATGACGGGAGTGTTGTGCATGGAGAAGCGGTGTCGGTGGGGACGGTCCTGGCGTGTCGGTATGCGGTTGAGCACGGGATGCTTGCGGAGGATGAGGCGAGGGAGGTTGTTGGCTTGTTTGAAGCGTTGGGGTTGCCGGTTCGGATTGATCAGTTGGGCCAGGCGGGGGACAGAAAACTGGACTGGGGGGGATTGCTTTCGGGGTCCGAATTGCCTGTTGCCCTTGTGTCCGACAAGAAAACCGACAATGGTCTTGTTACGCTTGTTTTGCCGCATGCGATTGGCGACTGTCGCATTCATCGCGGCATCGCGGCGGACGATGTGGCTTTGTTCATGCGCTCCATTCATGCCGAAGGCAGGTAAACGTTTCTATTCCGAATACGGCGCGTTTACCCGCCTTCGGCATGCCATGCTAGATCAAGATAAGCGCCAACGCCGCCACCGTGAACCATAAACACAAGCCAAGGATAATAGGCTTCGTGCCAGTCGCAAGAATCTTCCGAATATTGGTGTTCAAACCAATGCCGGATAAAGCCACAACAATAAGAAACTTGCCCGCCGCCTGAAACCACGACGCCCACTCAGGCGAAAGCCCGCCCCACGTCGTCCATAACGACATGAAAAGAAATCCCAAAACAAACCAGGGAAACACTTTGACAAAAGAAAACGAACCCGCCGACCGCACCGAATCCTTCTTCGCGCGTGTAGCGGCAATAAACGAAAAAATCAAAGCCATCGGCACAATCATAATCGTCCGCGTCATCTTCACCAACGTCGCCGTCGGCACCGAACCGGCACTGTACGCAAACGACGCGGCCATAACGCTGGACGTATCATTCACCGCCGTCCCCGCCCATATGCCGAAACGCTCCGGCGACATATGCATCGCCTGACCCAGCAAGGGAAATATGACGACCGCCGCCAAATTGAACAAAAACACGACCGAAATCGAATAACTGATCTCCTCGTCCTTCGCCCCAATGACCGGCGCAACCGCCGCAATGGCCGAACCGCCGCAAATCGCCGTGCCCGACGCAATCAAGTCGCGGTTGTTCGCGGTAATGCCCATCTTCCTCCCGACAAACCACGCAACCAAAAACACAGCGGAAATAGTGCACGCCATCAGGCCAAGCGTCTCCAGCCCGGTGCGCCAAACAGCGGCCAAATTAAGCCCGGCGCCAATCAAAATGACCGCAGTTTGCAAAATCTGCTTGCCCGCGGCCGTGAACCCGGGTTTGGTCACCGCCGGGAATTGAACCAGACTGGCAATAATCACGCCGGACAAAATACCGACCCCCGCGCCGCCCAACCAGGAAATGTACTTCCCCAGCCACGTGGCGAAAACAGCGAGAACGACCGCCACAAGCAGCCCCGGCCATGCTTTTTCCCAAAACGATGCTTTGTGAATCACCATGAGAGTCTTCTACCTGTTGATGGTTTTCCTGACCGCGTCAATAATGTCGCCGAGCGAATTCGCTACCGGAACCGGCTGGTTGGCGTATTTCGAGGAGGCGATACCGTACGTTCCATAATCCGCTTTCAGCCTGTCCGCATCATAACTGTGATAGGCGACCGTCGCATGCGGATCCTTCAACTGGTGGCCGGTCAAAATACAGACGACCCTGCTGTCCTTGTCGATGACGCCCTGTTCGGCCAGCATTTTCGCACCCGCAAGCGACGCGGCGGAGGCAGGCTCGCAGCCCAGTCCGTCCCTGGCGACCCAGGCTTTGGCGTCGAGGATTTGCTGATCCGACACCTCCAGCGCGACGCCGTTTGTCCGGTCGAGCGCGCGCAGGCACTTTTTCAAATTCACCGGCCGGTTGATCTCAATCGCCGAGGCGAGCGTGTGCGCCTTGGCGCCGCTGGCATCGAGATCGTCGTAGTATTTCTTTATAATGGCGTCGTCGATCCGGCCGCCGTTCCACTTCAGGCCGTGCTGGTTGACCAGGCGGGACAGAGTCGGAGCGCCGCTCGAATTGACGACGGCGAGGCGCGGCATTTTCTTGATCAGGCCGCAATCATACAACTCGTACAGCGCCTTGCCGAAAGCCGAACTGTTGCCGAGGTTGCCGCCGGGACAAACGATCCAGTCGGGAACCTGCCAATCCAACCCTTCCAGAACCCGGTACATGGTGGTTTTCTGGCCTTCGAGTCGGAATGGATTCACGGAATTGACGAGGTAAATGTTCTCTTCCGCGCACACCTCCTGCACCCGCGCCATGGCGTCGTCGAAATCGCCCTTGACGAGAAGGGTCAATGCGCCGTAATCGAGCGCTTGCGACAATTTTCCATACGCGATTTTCCCGTCGCCGATGAAAATAATGGCCCGCATCAGGCGGGAAGCGGATGCGAACGCGGCGAGGCTGGCCGAAGTGTTGCCGGTGCTGGCGCAGGCGGCGACTTTCGCCCCGACCATGTTGGCGTGGGTGAACGCGCCCGCCATGCCGTTGTCCTTGAACGAACCGCTGGGATTCAGCCCTTCGTACTGCAAGCGCAAATCCTTGATGCCCGCATACGACGAGGCGTTGGGGGAAATGCGAAGCTGGGTGTGCCCTTCGCCGATGCTGACGCGTTTTTCAACCGGAGCGAACGGGAGCAAATCGCCGAACCGCCAGACTCCGGACACCGCGCAAAGACCGCCGGACGGCCAGTCGGCGACGCGGCCGAGTTGTTCCGGGGTTTTGGGGACGCGGATGGCGTTCCAGTCATAGACGACGTCGAGAAGATTGCCGCACTTCGGGCATTTGGGCAACACCTGATCAAGATCGAATTCCGCCGAGCAGTCGGGGTGGATGCACTGTTGCCGGGCTTGTGCCATGCTGTTCTCCAATATGCAAAAAATATCCCGCATCCGCAGGATTGGGACTGTTTGTTGAATTTTCGTTAATGCCGGTGAAAAGTCAAGGCCGCCGCAGCGGCGCGGTTTTATCGTATGCCGTGATCGCGGAGAATTTTCTCGGCCAGCATCTGATCGCGTAGGCCCGACAGGATGTTGCGCGCCTGTTCCTGTTCGCGCGCTCCCGCGTCCGGCGCCGCCAGGAGCATTTCCGCAGCTTCCAAACGCGCCGCTTCCGCCGCGCTTTCCACTTCCGGATAGATGGCGAAAACATCGGCATAGGCGCGGAGCGCGTCGGTGGTCCGGTTTTGGTTTTGGTAGATGCGCGCGGTTTCCAGTGTGATGGTCGCGGTGTCGGAACGGGAATTGGGGCTTCCTTCAAGCATTTCCCGCGCCTCGTCCAGCGCGGTCAGGGCGGCCTCGAATTTACCGCCTTTTCTGAGCGCGCGCGCGGCGATGATGAGCATGGCCCGGTCCAGTGTTTCATCCGAGCGCGGATCGTCGATGACGTCGAGGGCTATTTTTTGCGCTTCTTCCCATCTGGGCGGGTCTTCGTCCATCAGGCTTTCTGAAAGCAGGGTCAGCATGGGGACGACCCAGAGGCCTTCAAGATCGGCGAATGCGCCGTCGCGAAGCAAATCCCTGGCCGCCAGAATCGTCGTTTCGCTTGGCCGCAATGGGTCCGCTTCATGTGGGGCTGCCAACGCCAGCCGCGCCGCGCGGTAGCTTGCCTCCTGCACCCGCCAGGGCGTATTGGACGGCAGGACCGGCGCGCTCCGGTTGGCGGCGAACAGATAGCGGTTGTACGCCTCCTGCAAGTATCCGGAATCTTCCGCGAGCTTTCCGACCATGAGTGCCGATTCGGCGTCGACATCGGCGAACGCCGAGAGTCTGGTCAACGCCTGCCGTTGTTCTCCAAGCGCGGCCATGCAGGCGGCCCAGCGGCGGGCGGCGTTGGTGCGCAAAATGTGCG
>DAIPJX010000018.1:0-16359 GCA_036770065.1 Planctomycetota bacterium | reverse complement strand
ATGGGGTGTGGGCACAGGGTGTACAAGACGTTTGATCCTCGCGCGCGAATCATGAAGGATTTGTGCCACAAGCTTCTTTCGAAGCCGGGAATGATGGATCCGATGTTCGAGGTTGCGATGCAGCTTGAGGAGGCGGCGCTTTCGGACGATTATTTCCTGTCGCGGAATTTATATCCGAACGTGGATTTTTATTCCGGTCTGATCCTGAAAGCGGCGGGGATTCCGTACGATATGTTCACGGTGCTGTTTGCCATAGGCCGGACGCCGGGTTGGCTTGCGCATTGGCGGGAGATGCAGCATTCGGATGATCGACTTGCGCGACCGAGGCAGATTTATGTGGGTCCGCCGATGCGGACCTATGTCCCAATGGACAAGCGCGGCAACCAGAGCAACGGTATGACACGCGCACTTGAAAAAACCAGGTCGGGCCGTTTCCTTATGCCCATGCCTCCGTCCCAGTTCAACACGAAACCCGAAGGTTCGATGTTTGCCGAATAGGATAGCCATGGCGACCACAATGTCATTGGAAGATCTGGCGGGAAAAACAATGGGCGGTTGCGCGCTGACCAGGAGCATAGGCCGCGGCGCGATGGGGGTTGTGTATCTCGCGGAACAGATTGACGTGAAACGTCCGGTCGCGTTCAAAATCCTTGATCCCAAGCTGTCCGAGGATAGTTCGTACATAGAACGTTTCGAAATGGAGGCGAAGGCGGCGGCGCAGCTGGATCACGAGAACATTGTCAAGGTGTTCGATTTCGGCAATGAAAACGGCTTGTATTATATAGTGTACGAATATATAGACGGCGGCACGGTTCAGAATTTGATAGAGAAGAAGGGGGCGCTTCAGCCGGAGGAGACGATTCATTTCGGCATTCATGTTGCGCAGGGCCTTGTCGCGGCGAACGACGCGAATATAATTCACCGCGACATCAAACCGGACAATCTCATGTTGACGCATGAGGGAGTGTTGAAGATCGCCGATTTCGGTTTGGCGAAAACGATGACGCCGGATATCGCGTTCGGCGATTCGGGATTAATCATGGGAACGCCGTTTTACATGAGTCCCGAACAATCGCGCGGCCTCCCGATGGATTCGCGCTCCGACATATACAGCCTTGGCGTATCGATGTATTGCATGGCGATTGGGGATGTGCCGTTTGACGCGGACAGCGTGGTTGGGGTTTTGCTCAAACAAATATCGGCGGATCGCCCGGATCCGTGCGCGATCAAGCCGGCACTGCCTTCGGTGGTCGGTTCGCTCATTATGCGGATGATGGACAAGGACGCGGCGAATCGTCCGCAGAATCCCCGGGAGCTTTTGGAAGAGCTGGAGGCGGTCCGTCTCATTCTCCAGCCCGCCGCGCCGCCGCCGTCACTCGCCGAGGTTTCGGAGGTTCCCGAGGATCAGCGCCATAACTTCACCTTGCTCCCGGCGGGCAGGATCACCCGGATTATTCGGGTTGAAGCGAGCGCCGACGTTTTGACGCGGATTATCACATCCATCCAGGACGACAGCGGCGTAACGATAGAGACGGAAAATCCGTTTCCGTTGAATACGGTTGTCGAGGTTCGTTTCACCGATCCCGACAAGGGGGGGGAAGAATTATCCGGCTTGGGGCTGGTTCGTTGGACCGAGTCGGGGAAGATGGGCATAACCTTTGTGAAAGTCCAGCCGGTTCCGAAGGCAGGCGGCGCCGACGGTATGCGGTTGTCAGGCCCGATGGCGATAGCGGCGTTGACGGCGACGCCGATTCATCAGCGCTTGCTGCGCTTGATTTATTCGAGCGCGGGGCAGTTTATGAATTTGCCGCGCATTGCGAGTTCGCTTGGGGTTGGGGCGAAAATGGCAGAGGATCCGCTGAAAACATTTGAACGCGCGGGCATGATCAAGCGCCTTCCCGACGGTCGCTTTGAATTATTATGGCCCAAGGACGAAGCATTGCAGCGGGAGATCGTTGTCTGGATTGAACGCCACGGACTGAATGCCGGAGGCTGAGAAGCCGTTGCATTCAGCCTGAAAACAGCTCGTTCTGTTTCCTCATACAAAAGGCCTCCGTCCACAAGGGACGGAGGCCGAGTTCCAACAAACGAGGAGGATGTTGGTTAGAATTTGAGGCCGAAGGTCGCGGTAATGCGGTGGTCATTGTATTTCTTGCGGCCTTCGTACGCGTAATTCACGGGACGCCGCCTCATTGCAGAAGAGGTACTTGCAAACAGGGTGACGCCGTATAAATGAAAGGAGAAAATAATCCCGCCCATGCGCGTACCGGCCATGAAGTTTTATTTTTCTTATTTGAAATATATCATCCATCAAAAGGCGTTGTCGGGCATACCAGAAAAAGGGCGTTTCCCGTAATCAGGGAAACGCCCTTTAAGACTATTCGCAACAGATATAGGTATGCGTACCCACACCCGACTATTTCATAATCATGTCCTTGACCTTCATCAAACGGGCGCGGCTCGAACGCTCCGCTTCTTCCAGCTTGGATGAAATCTCCTTGATGGTCGAGGAAAGCGACGGAATCATGACATATTCAAGCGCGTTGACGCGCCGACGCGTTTTCTCGATTTCATCCGCCATGCGGATGACGGCTTCTTCTTTGGACGCCAGTTCGAGAAGCTTCGGGAACAGATCGCGCAAACTCGCGCTCGCCATGTCGAAATCGGTCGTCGTCGACAACGTGCTGTATGACGGACGGAGTTCGAAGCCCAGCAGTTCGACTTCCGGATACGCAACGCTCATCACGCTTTTCCGGTCGATGGCGACTTCCAGTCGCGTATCGCATTCTTCCAGCGCGGCCGTCACCGCTTCTTCGCCGGAAATGCCCGACGCAAGCATAAAGAGCGCGAGCGTGGACGGTACAGCTTTGTCCACTTCTTGACGAACCGCATCGTACTGGCCCACCAGTTCCATAAAGGTCTGGACCAGTCCTTCCATTTTATCCTTCATTAATTTGTGGCCGCGCCGCGACATGACCAACCGCTTTTTCAAGCGAAGCAACTGCATGCGCGTCGGATTTACACGTATTTTCATAATAGAATCCTGGCGGTATAAGGACCGATAATTAATAATTAACGATTAATAATGAAAACCTGAATCAAAAGGCAATTATTCATTGAGTTAATTAATGCATTCATTATTCATTGTTCATTATTAATTATTAATTGTAGTTCCTATTCTTCGTAATCGGTCGCTTCCACATAGTACTTGTCGACGAATTCAGGGCGAATACGTTTCAGTTCGCCGCGCGGGAGAACGCCAAGGAGACGCCAGCCGAGTTCGAGGTTGTCCTCGATTTCGCGGTTTTCGTTGTCGGCCTGGGTGATGAACTGCGCTTCGAAGCGCTTCGCCAATTCCATATAGCGCAAATCAAGCGGCGTCAATGCGGATTCGCCCAGAACAACCGCCAATTCCTGCGAGTTTTTGCCGCGCGCGTACGCGGCGTACAACTGGTTCATAACGCCCGCGTGATCGGCGCGGGTTTTGCCTTCGCCGATACCTTTGTCCTTGAGTCGGGACAGACTCGGCAACACATCGACCGGCGGGTAAATGCCTTCGGCGTGGAACGAGCGGCCAAGAATAATCTGCCCTTCCGTAATGTAGCCGGTCAAGTCCGGCACGGGGTGGGTTTTGTCGTCTTCCGGCATGGTCAAGATCGGAATCTGGGTAATCGAACCGTCCTTGCCCTTGAGACGACCGGCACGTTCGTAAATCGTCGCCAAGTCGGTATAGAGATAGCCCGGATATCCACGGCGGGACGGGACTTCCTTGCGGGCGGCGGAGATTTCGCGAAGCGCTTCGCAGTAGTTGGTCATATCGGTCAGGATGACCAGAATATGCATGCCCAGTTCATACGCCAGATATTCGGCGGTGGTGAGCGCCAGACGCGGAATCGAAATGCGTTCAATCGCCGGGTCGTCGGCGAGATTGATGAACATGACCGAACGTTCGAGAGCGCCGGTACGCTTGAAATCTTCGATAAAGAAGTTCGATTCTTCAAAGGTGATGCCCATGGCGGCGAAGACGACGCCGAATTTTTCGCCGGATTTTTTCACTGCGGCCTGACGCGCGATCTGCGCGGCGAGGCGGTTGTGCGGCATGCCGGATCCGGAAAAGACAGGCAACTTCTGGCCGCGCACGAGCGGGTTCAGAACGTCGATGGTGGAGATGCCGGTCTGGATGAATTCGTTCGGATAGTCGCGCGCGAACGGATTCATGGGAATGCCGTTGATGTTCGCGTATTTTTCCGGAATGATCGCGGGGCCGCCGTCGGAAAGCCGGCCGAATCCGTCGAACACGCGACCGACCATATCGGGGGAAAGCCCGATTTCCTGGCCTTTGCCGGTGAATTTGACGCGGGCCGAACCGGGGTCGAGGTTGCTGGTGCCTTCAAAAACCTGGATCAGCGCCCTGCCTTCCTGCGTCTCCAACACTTTGCCGCGGCGAACGGTTCCGTCAGGGAGAATGATTTCGGCGATTTCCGAATAGCCGATGCCTTCCACCCCGTCCACAAACACCAGGGGGCCGACAATGTTCTGGATAGTGCGAAATTCCTTGGCTGATGCTGTTGACATATCTGTACTCCGCTACGAGGTCAAAAACCGTCATTATCCGATTTTGGCCGCTCTGGTTATTGCGCCTTGGCCGCCGCTTGATCAAGCGCTCCGGTAATTTTTCGCGTCAGTTCGTCGAACCGCGCGTCCAGTTCTCCTTCCGGCGTCAATTTGGCGCGGGAGATGTCTTCCATGATCGGCAGGTTGAGCATGGAGGAAAGTTCGTATCCTTCGCTTAGCTTGGCGATCGCCGAGTGGTAGAAATGGAGAATCGCGTTCAGCATCAGCGCCTGTTTCCTGAGCGAACTGAAGGTGTCGATATCGTCGAACGCCGACTGGTTCAGATAGTCTTCGCGCACCAGGCGCGCGGCTTCCATGAGAAGCCGGTCGTTGGGGCTGAGCGAGTCCATACCGACCAGACGCACCAGTTCCTGCAGATCGGCTTCCTTCTTCAGGATGATCATGGCCTGGCGGCGGTTTTTGCTCCAGTCGGGGTAGATGGTTGCGTCATAGTACGGGTCGGTCACGTCCAGATAGAGCGAGTAGCTGGTCAGCCAGTTGATGGCCGGGAAGTGGCGCTGGAAGGCAAGCTGATCGTCCAGGCCCCAGAACACCTTGGTCACGCGCAGCGTTCCCTGGGTTACCGGTTCGGACAAGTCGCCGCCGGCGGGCGAGACGGCGCCTATGATGGTGACGGACGACTGGCGCTGGTCCTGCCCGAGCGCAACAACCATGCCCGCGCGTTCGTAGAACGCGGCCAGGCGACTGGCGAGATAGGCCGGATAGCCTTCGTCGCCGGGCATTTCCTCGAGACGGCCGGACATTTCGCGCATGGCTTCGGCCCAGCGACTGGTGGAATCGGCCATAAGCGCGACTGAATAGCCCATGTCGCGGTAGTATTCCGCCATGGTAATGCCCGTGAACACGGACGCTTCGCGCGCCGCCACCGGCATGTTGGACGTATTGGCGACGAGCACGGTGCGTTCCATGATCGGCCGGCCGGATTTCGGGTCGGTCAGTTCGGGGAACTCGAGGAGCACGTCGGTCATTTCGTTGCCGCGCTCGCCGCAGCCGATAAAGATGACGATGTCGGCGTCGGCCCACTTTGCGAGCTGGTGCTGGACGACGGTCTTGCCCGAGCCGAACGGCCCGGGAATACAGGCGGTGCCGCCCTTCGCGACCGGGAACAGGGTGTCGATGATGCGCTGGCCGGTAAGGAGCGGGCGTTCCGGCGGCAGTTTGTGATTGATTGGGCGCGGAATACGAACGGGCCAACGCTGGAGCATGGCGATTTCATGTTTTGTTCCGTCTTCGGCGACGACAACGGCGATGGTTTCCTCGACGGTGAAGTTGCCGGATTTTATGGCTTCCAGCGTGCCGGAAATGTTCGGCGGAACCATGACCTTGTGGGTGATGAGTTCCGTTTCGGGGACGGTTCCGAGGATGTCGCCGCCGCCGACTTTATCGCCGGTTTTGGCGGTCGGAGTGAAGGCCCATTGCTTTGTCCGATCGAGCGCGGGCGCTTCGGCTCCGCGAACGATGAACTCGCCGTAGTTGGCCATCAGCTTGTCCAGCGGGCGTTGGACGCCGTCGTAGATGGACTGGAGGAGACCGGGGCCAAGTTCGGCCGCCAGCGGAACGCCGGTCGGGATAACTTTCTGGCCGGGCGAGACGTCATCCGTCTCTTCGTATACCTGGATGGAGTATTGGTCGCCGCGAATTTCGATAATTTCGCCGAGGAGGCCGAATTCGCCCACCTTGACCATTTCAAACATCCGTGACCCTGACAGGCCTCTGGCGACAACCAGCGGACCACTCACCTTGACGATTGTTCCTTGTGAAAGCTCGGCGGCCATAACTTCACCCTTCCTTAGCAATTGTATTGCTTCAAAAAGTCTGTTTTCTCGTTAATTCGTTGCTTTGCCCATAAGGTCGACGCCAAGGGAACGCGCGACGAGTTGCCGAACGAATTCCCGTTGCCCGCCGACCTGGCCTTGCGAAGCGGGCAGCGTCAAAACCATGACGGCGGCGCCCTGGCGCAGGAGAGCGATTTCATGTTTGCAGTCAACTGCGATATCTTCGGGAATCAGGACAAGCGTATCTTCTCCGCTGTCGCGAATGGCGCGCAGGGCTTTTTTCGCGTCGTCCGTCGTTTCGACGTCGAGCGGTTCCACGCCGACCGCCTTGAAGGGGAGGATATTCGCATGCTTGCCGATGACCGTGACCTTAGGCATATTCTCTCCTCAGGCGCGAGGCGGTGACATCGCGATCGATGCAGTTCGCTATTGTGGACAGGCAAAGTTCGATATTGATCAGTTCCACTTCGATGGCGACCAGATACGACAGCGCCCGTTCCGCCCCGAACGATACCATGCGGCATGCGGAGACGGTGTCCCGGAGAACATCGCTTGCGGCCGAATCGATGTCCAGTTTGATTCGGGTCATGTCGATTGACTCCAGGGCGGCCGCCGAACGGACCGACAGCCGGCGCGAGATTTCCGCTTTCGGCTCATGCTCCGAGGCGAGTATGGAGGATGCGAGATCGTTCGAGTTGTCGTATATGTACCAGGTCCGAATCACGTCCGGGGGCACGCCGTTCCAGCGCGAACGGAAGATGCCCGACCACGCGGTCAGAAGCGAGCGGTCGAACATGTAGTCGCGCACCAGGGGTTCGGGCGCGTATTCGCCGACTATTTTCATGAGCGAACACGCGGCGGAGTCGAGATAGAGCGAACGTTCCACCGGCGCGGCCGCTTGCGGCGTGTTTTTCCGCGACAGAAGGTTCCGGTGCTCCTCGAGTTTCGCCGCGAATTCCGGTTCAACCGCGAACGCGGTGAACAACACGTCCAAATCGCCCACCGCCGGGTTTGCCTGCCGGGAGAACTGGTTGAACAGGGTTCTGAATGTCCGGAAGCGGTTTCCGATGCCGAAGTAGTTTTCCATCGGATGCGGGGGGGAGAGCGCAAATATTTCCGCCCGTATTTCTTTCGCCTTCGCATCGATGATGGCGCTGGAGTTGTCCAGCGCTTTGTCGTCCGGGAACAGGATCCGGTATGGGGATTTTCCCAATGCGGAACGCGCATCGGCCCGGGTCGGACTTTTGAGAAGCTGATCGAAGAACGACCGGGGCAAAAGCTCCGCTTCGAGAGCGGCGATTTTTCCGCTGACAAAGGACCAGGCGGCCGGCCGCTTGGTGATTTTACTGATGAGGCTTGTACTCATTGGCTCACGCTCCAAACAGTACCCGCGCCAACTCGCCCGCGGCGTTTTCCCGGAGTTCGCCGAGGCGGCGGGCGACCGTGCAGTCGATGGAATAATCCGGGCCGTCGACCACCGCTCCCGAAGTCACCTTCGCGTCGGCCTGAACACCGGTAAACCTGCCCTCTCCCGAACGATTTTTGTTCAAACGGTCGAGTCCGTTTTTGAATGTGTTTTCGTCTTTCGGGTTAACCCTCAAGACGCCGCCGACCGAAGACGGCAACGCGTCCAGCCATTTGCCGACCAGTCCGAGGTAATCGTCGACCGAGAGCGACTTCATCGCGTTTTCGACGCGCCGGAACACTTCGTCTATAGCCACGTTTTTGGCGGCCAGAATGTTCAGGCGGTTGTCGTGCTGTATGCGTTCCAGCTCGCGGACGGTTTCGCGCTCACAGCGGAGCCGCGCTTCGCGCACCGCGTCGGCGCTCGCCCGTTCGTCATGGGCGCGGCCGTCGGCCAGAATCTGTTCCGCTTCGCGCTTCGCATCGGCGATTTTTGCCGCGGCCCGCGCGTTTGCTTCGTCCAGAACCGTGGTTTTAACCCTGTCAAGACTCATACTCGCCATCCTTCCAGAATGCTTCGCGCCGCCCGGGCGGGCGAACGAATTCCCGCCCGGGCGTCGCAGTACCGTTCACTGGATCCACTACGCCCCGATGGACTGGCCGGGAACGATGAGCCAGCTCAGCATGAGAATGGCGACCAGAAGTCCGAACACGGCGTATGTTTCAACCAGCGCGGGAAGAATGATGGCGCGGCCGAACTGGTCTTCCTTTTTCGCGACCAGGTTGATTGCGGCGGCGGATGTGTCGCCCTGGTATTTCGCCGACATCAGGAGAACGAGGCCAAGGGTGAAGCCGACGACGCACAACGCCATGCCGATGCCGGGAGTGAGGGCGTTGGCGGCGGTGAGATCCGACTGAATCAACGTATTGGCGGTGACGAGGAAGGCGAACACCATGCCGTACAATCCCTGGGTGCCGGGGAGAAGAATCAGCAGGAACACTTTACCGAACAAGCTGGGTTTTTCGGAGAGAACGCCCGCGCCCTGGCTTGCCGCGGTGGAAATGCCCCACGCACTGCCGATGCCGCCCAAAACCAGCGCGAACATGGCGCCGACAACCGTCCAGCCGATTCCCGATTCAAGAAAATAGAACGTCAACATGCCTGGTAATCCTCCATTTTACTGAGACCGGTAAGCGGCCGGCCCGCCACGATAGCTCACACAAAACCAACAATCCAATTCCCCGCGCGCGGGGTTCATTCACGCATCTTATTCAGGACGCTCTTTTTTGACGTTCACGGACGGACTGTCGAATCCGTAGGGTTTGTAGGCGGCACCCCCCGCGTCGTAGAATCTGCCGAAAAATTCCAGCATGATAAGACGGGCCGAGTGGACAAACCCGCCGAGAAGACCAAGGAAAAAGTTCATCGTATGGCCGAGGACGACCACCATCACGGCGACGATTACGCCGACGAACGGGATGTCGACCGAGAGTTCGGCCAGCATGTTGAAGGTCGAACCCAGCGCCGCCGACGTCAGGGACAGCGCCATCAGTCGGGCGTAACTGATCAAGTCGCCCAACACCGCGCTTGCGCCGTACGAACCGACAATACCGTACAGGGCGATGCAGCCGACTATGATTTTGGAAAACCAGTTGCTTTGGTCCCTGCCCTGCGTAAGCACAAGAACAACGCAGACCGCGGCGAGGAGATAGCCGCATACGGTTGAACCGCCCAGCGTGCCCAGCGCGAACACGAGGAACAATATCCACATCAGCCCGTCGGCAAAAGCGCCCATGACGTCGCCGCGTTTCAAATCCTTGATCATGCGCAGCACCATGGCGTATATCTGGGAGACGACGCCGATGCCGATCGCGATATAGAGGGCGAGTTGCGAGTCCTTGATCGGATCGATAAGCGCCATATTGTCGCGCGCCGCGTCAATCGCTTCAAAGCCGGGGATGAGCGAAGTCAGATTGCCGGCAAACGAACCGGTAAGAAAACCAACGACGATGCTGGTCACACCACAATAGACAAAACACTGGAAAAAGTCTTGAAGGTGTTCCTGATCCCGGTACTTCTTTTTCAGCCACGTCATAATAAGGATCAAGGCCAGCCCGTACACGGCATCGCCGAGACAGATGCCGACGAAGGCAAAAAACAAGGGCGCGATATACGCCGTCGGATCAAGACCGTAATAGGACGGCAGGCCGTACATTTTGACGAGAAGCGACGCCGGGCTAATCCACTTGCTCCACTTGAGACTGACCGGTGGTTCTTCCCCTTCGGGGACCGGCACTTCCATCGTATTGGCGGACGGGACCGCCGTTTCCAGCCGCTGTTCGAAGCGGCTCATATTCTCTGTTTTGATATAGCCGCGAGTCACGAAGAGGTGGGAACTCGCGGACATGCCGTTTCTGGCGGCGGCCAGGCTCTTTTCACTTTCGCAATGGCCGGCGACGAGGCTGACTTTGGTCAACATGGCGTCGGAGAATTCGGCGGCTTCGATTTTTCGCGCGGCCAAGGTATCGGTCGCGGCGGCGATTTCATTCGCCAGCACGGTCAGTTCCTCTTTCGCGCCACGAGTCGCGTGCGGAATCGGATGCACGTGCAGTCCGTGATCGTCGATCAATTCCTTCAGATCATCCTTTCCCGAAGCGGCCGAAGCGAGTGCGTAATACGCATGGGTCTGATCGGCGAACAGTTGGTCGGCGACAACGCGTCCGTCCGCTATGCGTTCGTCCATAAGAAACGCTTTTCCGCCCTGCCCCGATACGGCAACGACTTCCAGCGCGACGTTTTTCAAGTGCTGGAGCCGGGGAAGGTCTTCGCCCAGAAAAGCAAATTGTTCGATAGACGCTTTCCGGTTTTGCAAGCGCTGCAAATCCTCGTTCGCCTGCTCGATGTCGCCGCGCATGGCCGACGTTTTGTCGTACACGGCGTCGATATCGGTGTGGAGAACGGCCTCGTCGATTTCGGTTTTTGTGCCGACGGCCTTGAGGGGCAGCATTGCGTCGAGGAATCCGGGTTTTTTCGACACAAATTCCTGGCAAAAGGCGACGACGGAATTCATCCGGTTCAATTGCGCATCGACGGCCTGCGTATCGTCCGGCAGTTGCGAAAACTGGCTGGTCCACGCCTCGTCATTTTCATCAAGCGGCATAACATGGAAACCGCGTTCGGCATACAACCATTTCAGAAGGGAGTCCTTGTCGGCTGCCTTGCACATTATGGCGATATGGGTCATTTTTTCGATCATGCCTTGGCTCCACTCATGCGGGTACGGGGAACAGGGCGCGCGTTACGACAATGCGGCCAGCACGTATTGCACGCCGCTTTCGTATGTCGCATCGGAAATATGTTTCACAGCGTCGAGTGCGGCGTTTCCGGTTGCGGTCAGTTCGCGCACCTTGCTTTCCCGGTCGGCCGCGGTTTTTGCCTCGATTTCGGCAATTTCCCGGGCGGCATCCTGTTCGGCCCGCGCGGTGGCGGCTTTGCGTTCGTCATGTGCGGAAGCGCACATCGCGAGAGCGTCGGCATCGGCTTTTGCCAGAATGTTTTCAGCGTCGCGTTCGATTTCAAGGACGGTGGAAATCATGGAATTTGACATTACGTACCCTCGGCAAAAATAGACGACAGGTGATTGTGTTTGATTGTGACTTTATTTCTTTATTACTTGATTATATTGACAAAACACAGTTTTGCAAAAGAAAACTCTATTTTTATTTTATCGCCCCATTCTCATATGTTTTCCGCCGGACAACCAGGCGGGCGCCGGGTTGTGTTTTCCCGTTCATGGCGACGCCCAGTCCCGGCGCGGGATTGGGCATTTTCGCCTGACCGTGCCATCCTCCCGGGCCTCCCCGGAACGGATCACCCTTCAGGAAGACCCGGGGGAATCCGTATTCGGCCATGCCTATTTTCGCGCCGAACATTGCGGCGCGTCCGGCGGCGGCGAGGGCTGACGTTTCGCCCACGAGGACTCCCATATAAATAGTGACCGCGTGTTGTTCCGCCAGTCGTTCCAATTCCCTGACAGCCGAGAATCCGCCGTTTTTCCCGATGCGGACATTCCACCACGCCGGGCCGCCGGCACGGATGAGCGCATGCGCGTCGGACAGCGTGCAGAGTGTTTCATCGGCCATAATCGGGAGTTGGGACACATTTTCCAATTCTTTCAGTCGATCCGCCATTCCCGGCCGGAGCGGTTCTTCGACAAGTTGAATTCCCTGGCCGCGCATTTCCCGCATGCGCTCGACCGCTTCGTTAAACGTCCAGGCCTGGTTCGCGTCGACGGCGAGCCAGGCGCTTTTTCCGGCTGCCCTCCGGACGGAAACGATGCGTTCGCGGTCAACGTCGTTGTCTTTCCCGACTTTTATTTTGAAGTGCCGATATCCCATGAGCCTGAGCGCACTCACCATGCACGCGGCCTTGACCGGCCCGGTGGCGGGTATGACGCCGACGAGCGGTATTCGGCGTTCTTGTTCGCCGCCTTTTTGCGGCGCCAGGGGAATGTTTCGTTCGCGGCAGAATGCATCGAGAGCGGCGATTTCGACGGCGGCAAAAGCGGCGTTGTTTCTGACGGCGTCCGCGTCCTTGTAGACTGGTCCGATTGTTTCAAGCGCGCTCGATAGGGTATCGCATGAGGAAAAATCCAGCGCCGCGATACGCGGCCACCATTCGTTTTGGATGGATTCGAGCGCGGACTCGATTGTTTCCCCGGTCAGATATGTTCGCGGGAGGGCTTGTCCGAATCCGGCGTTTCCCGAACGTGTTTGTATTTGGACGAGGAGCGTTTCGGCGCTGGTTCGCGTCGCCAGCGTATGCGAAAAAGAGAACCGCAACGGGAAGGAATATTTCCAAATGGTGATATTCTTAAGAAGCGGCTGCATATTTTTTCCAAAAACAGGATGATGCGCTATAAAGTTTTCGTCTGCGGCGCCGTCAACATATGTAAGAGCATGTTGCCCATGCTTGCATTATCGGAACAGTTCAGGGTGCGGTAATAGTTTCCGAAAAGAGATGACCTCTTTTCATTAAGCCGCAGCCCGAATTCACCGATAGTAACGTAACGCGGATTGTATGTCACCGTAAAAACCGAATTGGGACCAAGGGTCCCGAAAGGGGAATTGCTGATGAACGAGCATGAGAGCCGCCGTCAGGAGGTTATGCGTGAACTGGCGGAGCGGTTTAAGAGTTCTTCCGAAATTATGCAGAGCATAGCCAAGCGCCTGGGCGACGCCGCCGAGACGCATGCGGCGAATCGCCGCCGTTTGGAACAGGCCTCGAATCCGCTTCGAAAATGCATTGGCGCGGGTCCTCTTCCTTTTTCGTATCGCGAGTTTGTCGAATTTTCCTCCGCCGAGGAATTTGCCCGTTTTCGCGATCAGGCCCCCGTATCCGATGCGGATTTGGAGGATATCGATTGGGATGATTTATCAAAGGGTTTACTGGACGGGTAGTTTTTTCGCATTGCGCCATTACAGGAATGCACGCCTTTTCGGGCGTGTATTTTTTTTGTCATGCTGTATGGTGAACCGCCTTGTATTTTTCGCGGTATTGCAGGGGCGTGACGCCGTACATTTTCTTGAACATGCCGTAAAAAATCTGATGCGTCACAAAGCCGCTGCGAAGATAAATGGATGAAACGGGCAGGTTGGAGTCTTCGAGCAGGTGGATGGCGTGGCGCATGCGGTTTGCCTGTATTTCTTCCAGAATCGTCCTGTTCAAATAACGTCGAAAGCGCAGTTCCAGCGTGCGCCTGCATACGGCGGCTTCGCGCGCCACAATGGCGACCGACAGTTTTTTCCTGAAATTTTGCCTGATGAACATGAGCGCCCGCCGTACAGACTCGTCTTCGCAAACGAACGTGTCCGAGGACGCGCGCAACACCACCCGCTTCGGTGGAACGAACATCGGTTGCCGCGAAGCCCTGCCCTTTTTGTGAATAAGATCGTCAAGCCGCCCCGCCGCTTCATAGCCTATTCTTGGTCCGTCGATGGGAATTGTCGACAGCGCCGGATATGACAGTTCGCATTGCAGATCGTTTCCGTCCACGCCGATGACCGCGATGTCGTCGGGCACTTTCAAGCCGCAGTTTTGGCATGCGGTCGTGACTTTGCCGCCGATGGTGTCGTTTGCGGCGAGGACGGCGGTTTTCGGCGGGAGCGAAAGCAGGAAATTTTCCAGCGAACGCGGCCGGGCATGTCCCTGCCACCAGCCCAGCCCGCGTTCGAAGCACGGAATGTCGTTCAGGTCCGCTCCCACCGCTTCGGCGAATCCTTTCCCCCGAAGATGCGACCAGTGAACGTTCGCCGCGTGACAAAAAGCGAAGCGGTCAAAGCCGATTGACAGGAGATGATCTCCCGCGCGTCTTCCGGCTTCGATGTTGTCGCCCGTGACGTAGACCATTCTTTCATCCACAAAGCCCTGCACGACATCCACCACCGGCAGTCCGGTGGCGAGGATTTCCTCCGCCTCCTCGCTTGAGTGACAAATGGAGATGATGCCGTCTCCCGACCAGGCGCGGTAGTCGGGCACGGGGTTTGCCGTGTAGAAATTGCCGTATATGCGCCAGTTCGATTGTTCCCGTGCGTATTGGACAATGCCCAACGCCAGATCGAGGCGATGAAATGTATTCAGGGACATATGGAGTGCGACGGCAATCTGCTTCATGGGCGTTTCCGTTCAAAAATGCATTCGTGCGCAAAAGAGACATAGCTATACGTATTATACGAATTGCTAAAAGAATTTGCCGGGGTAAAATATCATTGTGTCCAAAATAACCGATGTCATTTTCCTCCAGGTCTCCGAATAAAAAAGGATGAAATACATGAAAACCCGCATCAAGGACGTCAGAATCCATCGGGCAGTCTCCACGCTCACCAAGCCGATTGCCGACTCCACCCACACGATTGACAAAATCGCTTTTTACGTGGTGGAAACGAAACTGGAAAACAACACGGTCGGCCAGGGGTATCTTTTGTCGTTCCATTATTCGCCCAAGGCTATCGAAGGCGCGCTTATGGATCTGCGGCGTTTTGTCCTGGAACGCGAGTACGAGGTTTTTGACACGGTGAAGCTGAAGAACGACTACGACATGGAGTCGGAGTATTTCGGCAGCAACGGCTTGCAGAAATGGGCCGCCGCTACTCTGAACGTCGCGATGTGGGACGCGTGGGGCAAGTGCCTGGAAGCGCCTGTCTGGAAGATTCTCGGTCGCAGTCGGGAGCGGGTTCCGGTGTATGGCAGCGGCGGCTGGCTGTCGTATTCCGACGACGAGTTGCTGGCGGAGGTGCTCGATTACAAGAAACGCGGATTCACCGCGGTGAAAATAAAGGTCGGCAGCGCCCAGGGAGTGGAGCACGATTTGCACCGCCTGTCCCGTTGCCGCGAAGCGTTGGGCAATGGCGTGCGCATCATGATGGACGCCAATCAGGGGATGAACGTCGCGTCGGCGCTGGAACTGGCTGAAAAGGCCCGTTCAATTGGCATTCAGTGGTTCGAGGAGCCGGTTTCCAACACGGATTACGCAGGCTACGAACTTCTTCGCGGCAAGTGCGGCATTTCTCTTGCGATGGGCGAGCGCGAGTACGACTGCGAAGCGTTGAAGGCTTTGATTGGCCGCAACGCTCTCGACATGTGGCAACCCGACTTGATCCGGATTGGCGGCGTCGAATCGTGGCGCGATTCGGTCGCGTTGGCCAACAGCTACAAGATCCCCGCCCTTCCCCATTATTACAAGGATTACGACGTGCCGCTTCTTTGCACTGTCCCGCACGTTTTCGGGGCCGAGTCATTCGACTGGATTGACGGCATTATCGACAACACAATGCGCATCGAGGACGGCTACGCGTATCCGCGCGAAGGCGCCGGATGGGGGTTCCGTTTCCTCGAACAACACCTGACCGAAGTCAAGAACGCCTGAATGCAAGCGTCATGGGAACGGACTCCCGGATTGTGACGGGCGCCCCGTATTCACGTAGTTTTCATAATGGAGAAGGAGAAGCGGAAATGTTCAGGAATGTATTTTCGCGTTTGTGGGTCATGGTTATGGCGACGGCATTGTTCACCTCCGGTTTCTGCGGTTTCGCGCCGGCCGAGGAGCTGGTGCAAATCTGTTACGAGAACCATCCCGGAGAACCCATCGATCTCGCCTGCCGGGAGTGGAAGAAACTTCTGGAGGAACGAAGCGGCGGCTCCCTACGGGTCGAGTTGTTTCCTTCCAGCCAGCTTGGCAGCAAGACCGACATTATCGATCAGATGCAGGCCGGCGACTCCGTCATTACCATCGCCGACGGCGCGTTTTATGCCGAACGCGGCGTTCCCGATTTCGGCATTGTGTTCGGACCGTATCTTTTCGCTTCCTGGGATGAATGCTGGAGGCTGACGGAAAGCGAATGGTACGCCGAGCAGTCCGCCAAACTCGCGGAAAACGGCATCAAGATTCTGGCGTCCAACTGGATCTATGGCGATCGCCACACGTTGACCAAAGAAGTTGCGCGAGAGTGTCGGGCCGGACATGATATTGATGAGCGATCCGGTGGG